>NZ_JNKX01000039.1:0-40620 GCF_000702225.1 Bacteroides sp. Ga6A2
ACCAAAGCCGAGCACTACTAATTGCCCGTCAGCTTTCTTACAGGGATATGTGCTTTGAGTTGTAGGACTGTCGGTTCTGCTGTATTGCTTCAATATGTTGAAAGAACTGAATGCTGACAGAAAATAAAGAAAGAAGGTCAGAAAAAGATATTCAGGTGGTTATAGCAGTGAGGTTCCACCTCTTCCCATTCCGAACAGAGAAGTTAAGCTCACTCACGCCGATGGTACTGCGATACAATGTGGGAGAGTAGGTAGCCGCCGTTTTCAGTGAGAGTCCTCCTCAGGTCAATGTCTGAGGAGGACTTTTTGCGTTTGTGTGAATCTATCTAAAACGGGTCAAACTCTAAAAAGTATCTGTCTGTACGAAAAATTCAAAATAAATTTAAAACCATACAGGCAACAAGGTTTTCAGACATATATCATTATTTAAAGAATGTTCTTTTATATTAAGAAAAGCAGTCCCTTAATCTTAAAATATGAAAAGATGTGTTGTTCCATTTTTGTTTGATATGCATGCATTATTCATAAAATATTAAATAAGTATGATATTTGAAGTATATATATGTAGTAGTTGTTGAATTGCTCCTTATACTTGTCTGATATGTCGCAGAACTGAAGGTCTTATCTATCTGATGTTTGTGAATTTTATCTACGATACTTGTTTCTTTATGGATTATCCCTGAATAGTTATGTATTTCCCTATTTTGCGAGAGAGAATTTCCTATTTTATGTTAAAAAATATATTTTTTAGTTGTTTTTGTATCTTCTTATGGATTTTATTGTTATATTTGCATCCGATTTTGATAATTAGGATAGTACAATTAATTTAATATTTTTAATCAAAAATGAAAAAGTATTTTCTAATGATGGTTGCATGTGCATCAGCATTCGCTGCTAATGCACAGACACAGGCTCTTTCACAGAGCAAGTTGTCAGACAATTGGTATGTAGGTGTGAATGGTGGCGTTGTTGCTCCAGCACATCACTACAAGGTACTTGACAATCTTAATGGTCAGGCTGGTCTTACTATCGGTCGCTACATCACTCCAGTTTATGGTTTGAGCGTAGAGGGTAACACTATCTTCGGTCTTACAAACAGCGCTACTGTTGTTGATCAGTTGAATGTTACTTTGATGAACAACGTGAACCTTAACAACTTGTTCGCAGGTTACAAGGGTGAGCCACGTAAGTTCGAGATCGTTGCACGTGCCGGTGCAGGTTGGGGCCACACTTTCATGAATGGTGGTTTCGATGCTAACCAGATCATCGCTAAGGCTGGTCTTTCATTCAATATCAATGTTACTTCTGCTTTGCAGATTAACATCAACCCAGAGATTACTTGGGCTTTGACTTCTGCTCAGGCAACTTGCCCAACTCTGAACTCTTACGGTACAGCTGCTACTCAGAAGTTCTATGTTGGTCAGGCACAGCCTTACTTCAACTTGAACAATGCTCTTCTTGGTTTGAACGCTGGTATCACTTACAAGTTCAAGAACTCAAACGGTACTCACAACTTCACATATGCTAAGCTTTACGATCAGGCTGAGATCGACAACCTTAACGCTAAGTTGAACGAGCAGAAGGCTAAGATCGCTGATCAGGACAAGGCTATCAAGAATGGCAAGAAGACTATCAAGGATCTTGAGGATGAGTTGAACGAGTGCAAGAACCGCAAGGTTGAGGTTAAGCAGGTAACTGTTGACTCTACTAAGCTTGCTCCAGTTGTAATCTTCGATCAGGGTAAGACTACAGTAAACAACGCTCAGATGCCATCTGTATCTATGATCGCTACTTACATGAAGTCTCACAAGAATGCTAACGTACGTATCAAGGGTTATGCTTCTCCAGAGGGTTCTGCTGAGATCAACGAGAAGATCGCTCAGGCTCGTGCAGAGGCTGTTAAGACTATCCTTGTTAAGAAGTACAAGATTAAGGAGTCTCGCCTTGAGGCTAAGGGTATGGGTGTAACAGACGAGTTGTTCTCTGAGAACGACTGGAACCGTGTTGCTACATTCGAGACATTCCAGAAGTAATAAAATAATATTACGATAATAAATGGCGGTCGCTTTACAAAGGCGACCGCTTTTTTTTCGTTTTAAATTATTTTTTTTATCTTTGCCTTCAATAAAGAGGCTGTAGCCTTTAAAAAAGATAACTATGACTGATATTTGCAAAGACTTTGCCAGAGAACTGGCCCGTGTGTATCACACCCTTTCGTCCGAGGATTTGGAAGCCTTGGCTGAGATTCTTGTCCCTATGAAATTCAACAAAGGAGAACAGGTATTGAGAGAGGGCGAGGTATGCCAGTATATGTATTTCGTTGTGAGGGGGCTTGTCAGACAGTATTATTTCAAGAATGACAAGGATTTGACCGAGCATATATCTTACGAAGGCAAGATGGTTATTTGTCTTGAGAGTTTTCTTCAGCAGAAACCGACTTACCTTATGGTAGAGACGCTCGAAAACTCGCTGCTATGCGGAATCCCTTACAAGGAACTGCACGAACTGGCGGCACAGCGTCCGCAGGTGGAGGTCTTGTACAGAAAGGTTCTTGAACGCTCTTTGCTCGACTCTCAGGAGAAGGCCGATATCATGCGTTTCGAGACGGCTTCGGACAGATACAAGCGACTGGTTAACACTCAGCCTGAGATTCTGAGAAGAACACCTCTTGTCTTTATTGCTTCGTTCTTGCAAATGACACCCGAAACTCTGAGCAGAGTAAGAGCCAAATATCTTTCAGAAAAGAAGTGACGAGACTGCTTTACATAATATTGTTGATGATAGGATTTGGCGTAAATGCCAAGGCCTATCCTTCCATGCTCATTGATCACTACACGCAGACGCAGGGATTGCCCAACAATACAGTGTACTGCTCTCTGAAGGGAAGCGACGGCTTCATGTGGTTCGGAACGTGGTTCGGACTCACGAGTTTCGACGGTTCTGAATTCAGAAAATACAATATCAGAGACAACTATGAGTCTGAGATTCCTCCGCGAAAGATTCAAATGATGGAGGAAGACCGAAATGGCTACCTATGGATTAAGACTATAGACCACAAACTGTATATTTTCGACAAACGCCGAGAGGTATTCTCAACGGTCTATGACAAGATGAAACGGCTGTCGAAAAACGTGCAGATAATCAAACTACAGCGTACTACCGACGGAAAAATCATTCTTCTGACAAAGGATAAGAACATCATTCTTGCCTCTACCAACAAAAAAGGTGAGGTGAGCATGAAACTCGTGCTCAATTCAAAAGGACATGTAGACAACCTGACGCAGAAGATTACGCACAATATCCTTTACGAAACAGCCGATTATATCTGCTGGCTCGGAACGGATTTCAAGATTATATATGTTGAGAAGAAAGGTGTAAAAGCCAAAATTGCGTCGGGATACGACCGATGCGCGAACTTCAGCAACGGTGTTCTGTGCCTTGCCTCGGACAAGGAGTTGCTGACCTACGATGGCAAGAAGAATGTTGGCAGCAAATATTTGTTTGCCAATGTCAGCGGAGTGGTGCAGCAGATTTATTATTCAGCCGACAAACAGCTTTATGTCGTTACATCGACAGGTGTTTATGCCCTAAAAGGCAAGACGTTCAGTCTGCTTTCTGCTCTCGACGGAACTGGTGTGAAGTATGCGATGAAGGATAATAAAGGCTTTCTGTGGCTTCTGAAAAACAACAAAGGCGTTTATTCTGTCGATGTAAAGAACGGAAAATCTACTTTCATTCAGATTCCGCATACTGCCGATATTACCGATACGAAAATCATAGATTCGGGCGTGTACGGAATGTTTCTGTTGTCGTCATCGGCTTGCCTGTGGCATATAGACCGCAACACGATGCAGGCGAATGCGCTTATTCCGTCGAGTGTGCAATCGCTATTGCTCGATAATTCTAATGTATTGTGGATTACAAGCAGCGCAGACGGCGTATTTGCAATAAACTTCCCTCGCGAGCAGTTCCGCATGATTTCTCTTGAAAAAGAAACAGGCGTTCGTGCCATGCACATGTGCCGAAACGGTGAGATGTGGGTAGGCTCAAACCAGAAGAAACTTTATCTCTTTGACAGAAATGGAAACGTGAAGCGCGTTTTCGACTCGCGAAACTACGAGATAGGCAATGTCTACGATGTTTTTGAAGACAAGAGCGGAACATTCTGGTTTGCCACGAAGGGAAATGGCTTGGTTCGTGCCGTTCCTAATGCAAAGAGCGCGCTTGGCTATGATTTTACGCGCTTTCTGAATGATCAGAAGAACCGCAATAGTATATCGAGCAACGATGTGTACAGCGTTTTTCAAGACAGGCACGGACATATCTGGATTGGTTTGTTTGGCGGCGGAATAAATCTTTTGCAAGAGCACAGCGACGGCTCGGTTTACTTTATAAGCAGGCTGAATGGACTGAAGAACTATCCGACATACGGACTCTATCTTGAGGTCAGAGATATTGTAGAAGATAAGGACGGACGAATATGGGTAGCCACAACCGATGGTCTGATGTCGTTCCGTTCATCGTTCAATCGCCCCGACCAGATAAACTTCGAGGTCTATCCAACCCGAAACGGCGAGTCTTTTATCACGGATAACGATGTCTATGCCCTTTTCATCGACCATAAAAAACAGTTGTGGATGAGCGTGTTTGGTGGCGGACTCAGTAAGATGGTTGAGTACGACGCTAAGAATCATTATCCGCGATTCGTGTCATACGGACAGTCGCACGGCTTGATAACCGATGCCATTATGGCGATAACCGAGGATAAACTCGGCAATCTGTGGTGCTCAACCGAAGGAGGACTTGTCCGGTTTGACGTGAAGGACGAGATATTCAGCAATTTTGACAAGTACGACGGAATGCCAACCACCCGAATGATGGAAAATAGCTCGATGGCAACTGCCAACGGCGAAGTCTGGTTCGGCTCAAAGAACGGCATTCTTGTGTGCAAGCCCGAGAAGATGAAGCCCGAGGGTGATGTTTTTCCGCTGTACCTTACTGACATGAAGATTTCAAACAAAGACTTGAAATCTCTGCCTAACGACCCTTCGAAAGGCGTTTCTATAAAATATCTCGACGGCATTACGCTGAAGCACGACCAAGGAATGTTTTCTATCGTATTTTCGGCTTTGTGCTACGTCAATCCGTCGCGAATAAGTTACCGCTATATTCTCGAAGGCTTCGAGGAAGAATGGCACAACAACGGAAAAGGACGCATCGCCTCTTATAGCAGTATGCCTCCGGGCGAATATCTGTTCAGAGTTCAGGCGTTCGACGAATCGAATGCCGGAAAGGTGTTTGAACGTACATTTGCCATAACCATTCTGCCGCCTTGGTGGTGGTGCTGGTGGTCAAAGACCATCTACGCGCTCGTCTTGGCAATCATCGCATATCTTGTTTACCGAAGCATCAGGGAGAATGCCCGAATGCGTCGCGATATCTACATCGAACAGCGAGTAGCAGAGATGAAGCTGAAGTTCTTCACCAATATCTCACACGAACTTCGCACACCGCTCACGCTGATAAAAGGTCCGATTAGAGAAGTGATGCAGACCGAGAAACTGTCGGCGAAGGGCATGAAGTACATGGGCTTGATGGAGAAAAATGCCGACCAGATGCTTACACTCGTGAATCAGATTCTCGATTTCAGAAAGATTCAGAACGGGAAGATGCGCCTTCATGTCTGCGAGTTTGATCTCAACGATTTTGTTGGCAGTTTTGAGAATGAGTTTGGAGTGATAGGCGAGGAAGGCAACATAATGTTCGATTTCAAACTCTCCGACAGTCCGATAAAAGTGTGGGCCGACAAGGAACGAATGCAGATTGTTGTCCGAAATATCTTGACGAATGCGTTTAAATATACGCCACCAGGAGGCGAGGTTCATGTGAGCACACACCTGTCAGATGACGCGAAAAAATGTTACATCGAGTTCCAAGATACTGGCGATGGAATACCAGAGGATAAACTCGAGGAGATTTTCGAACGGTTCACCCAAGCCGATAATGCTCGGCTGAACAGTAATCCGGGCACAGGAATCGGTCTTGCGCTTGTACACGAGATTATAGGGTTGCATAACGGTAAGGTCTACGCCAGTAACGTAGAGCCTCACGGTGCGCTCTTTACCGTTGAGTTGCAGATGGGCAAGGAGCATTACGATGCCAATGAGGTTGATTTCTACATCGACGAGCAGATGCCAATGCAGAGCAACGCCGAGACGCTAAAGGTTCAGGAACAATATGACGAAAGCGAGCCTGAGATGAACGAACAACTGTCGTCGCTTCTGCTTGTTGAGGATAACAAGGGCCTGAGCGACATGCTTCAGATGCAGTTGAGCGGCAAGTACAATGTATATCGTGCTGTGAATGGTGTCGAGGGCTTGAAGAAAGTCCGCCAGTACAGTCCCGACCTCATTGTTACCGACCAGATGATGCCGGAGATGACGGGAATGGAAATGCTTCAGGAGATAAGGAAGGATTTCCAGATTAGTCATATCCCTGTCATCATGCTTACTGCCAAGAATGATGATGCAACTCGAACGAAAGCAATCACGCTCGGTGCTAATGCCTTCATAACTAAGCCGTTCAGCAAGGAACATCTTGAGGCGCAGATTGCGCAGTTGCTTGCCGAGCGCAGGGCATTCAGAGAGCGGCTTATTCGTGAATTGCAGAAGAAATCGGTCGAGAGTGTTGAAGTCGTCAATGATGTTCAGAAATCTGAAGCAGAGCCGAAGGATGAGAAACTGCTCGTAAAGGATGTAGAGGGCAGACTTCAGTTTGTAAACGAGTACGAGAATACTCTGAGTGCTCCGGACAGAGCTCTTCTGGAGAAGATAAAGAAGGTTATCGAGGAGAATATGGCAGACCCCGATTTCAATATCGAACTGATTGCCGTCCAACTTGCCGTGAGCCGCAGCGTCTTCTTCAAGAAACTGAAGGCAATAACTGGACTTGCGCCTGTCGAACTTGTAAGGCAGATAAGGCTTGCCAAATCGTGCGAACTGATAAAGACAACTACGTCATCGTTCACCGAGATTGCACAGATTGTAGGCTTTAACGACCTTGGCTATTTTGGCAAGTGTTTCAAGAAAAGATATGGCATGACTCTGAAGGAGTATGCGGCAAAATACAGGGAGTTTTAATTAAGAATTGACAATTGACAATTCATAATTCACAATTGACAATTCACAATTGACAATTCATAATTCACAATTCATAATTCACAATTGACAATTCAAAATTCATAATTCATAATTGAGAATGAATAGACAAAATAAAAACCCGCTTCTTTTAAAAGAAACGGGTTAAATTTTTTAAGCTCTTTGTAAGGATTACTTACGAAGACCCAAAGCCTTGATGATAGCACGGTAGCGGTTGATATCGCGGTTCTTCAAGTAAGAAAGAAGCGCACGACGCTTACCTACCAACATAGTCAAAGCTCTTTCAGTGCTATAATCTTTACGGTTAGCCTTCATGTGCTCCGTCAAGTGGGAAATACGGTATGAGAACAAAGCAATCTGGCTCTCTGCTGAACCAGTATCAGTGTTAGACTTTCCGTATTGTCCAAAGATTTCCTGCTTTTTAGCTTGATCTAAATACATTATGAATTGAATTTAAATTGTTTACGCCCAACCTCTTGGTTAAGCGGTTGCAAAGATAAGGATAATTTTCTTAATATCAAGCATTTTTCTTAAAAAATATAAAGTTTGTTTTGCAGTTAGCGCACTTTGCAGTATCTTTGCACCCGAAATTAAAGGTAAAATATGCAGAATATTAGAAATATTGCTATTATCGCACACGTCGACCACGGAAAAACTACATTGGTCGACAAGATGATGCTTGCAGGACATTTGTTCCGTAACGATCAGGCAAAGGGTGAACTTATGTTGGATAACAACGACCTTGAGCGTGAGCGTGGTATAACCATTCTTTCAAAGAATGTGTCGATAAACTATAAGGATACAAAGATAAATATCATTGATACTCCGGGACACTCCGACTTTGGTGGTGAGGTTGAGCGAGTGCTGAATATGGCGGATGGATGTATTCTGCTTGTTGATGCTTTTGAAGGTCCTATGCCTCAGACTCGTTTCGTGCTCCAGAAGGCACTCGAGATTGGCTTGAAGCCTATTGTCGTTGTAAACAAGGTAGATAAGCCAAACTGCCGTCCTGAGGAGGTTTACGAGATGGTATTCGACCTTATGTTCTCGCTCGGCGCAACAGAGGAGCAGCTCGACTTCCCAGTTCTCTACGGATCTGCCAAGAACAACTGGATGGCTGAGGACTGGAAGACTCCAACAGACAACATCCTGCCTTTGCTCGATGCAATCCTGAAGTATATTCCTGCTCCAAAGCAGCTTGAGGGTACTCCGCAGATGCTTATCACATCGCTCGACTATTCTGCATACACAGGTCGTATTGCTGTGGGCCGTGTGCATCGCGGCACTCTGACGGAGGGCATGAATGTAACAATCTCACACCGCAACGGCGAGACTGAGAAGGTTAAGATTAAAGAACTTCACACTTTCGAGGGAATGGGCAGAAAGAAGACTGATTCTGTTTCTTCGGGCGATATATGTGCAGTCGTTGGTCTTGAAAACTTCGAGATTGGCGATACAATCTGCGACTTCGAGAATCCAGAGCCACTTCCTCCAATTGCAATCGATGAGCCTACAATGAGTATGCTCTTCACTATCAACGATTCGCCATTCTTCGGCAAGGAAGGTAAGTTCTGTACCAGCCGTCACATCAACGACCGTCTGGAGAAGGAGTTGGAGAAGAACCTCGCTCTTCGCGTAAAGAAGGCTGAGGGCAACGACAAGTGGATTGTCTCTGGTCGTGGTGTGCTTCATCTTTCTGTGCTCATCGAGACAATGCGTCGCGAGGGCTATGAGCTTCAGGTTGGTCAGCCACAGGTAATCTACAAGGAAATCGACGGCGTTAAGTGCGAGCCTATCGAGGAACTTACAATCAACGTGCCTGAGGAGTTCTCAAGCAAGATGATTGATATGGTTACACGCCGCAAGGGCGAGATGGTTTCTATGGAGAGTCAGGGCGACCGTGTAAACATCGAGTTCGACATTCCTTCACGCGGAATCATCGGTCTGCGTACAAACGTTCTTACTGCATCACAGGGCGAGGCTATCATGGCTCACCGCTTCAAGGAATATCAGCCATTCAAGGGTGAGATTTCACGTCGTACAAACGGTTCGATGATTGCGATGGAGACAGGTACGGCATTTGCTTACTCAATCGATAAACTTCAGGATAGAGGCAAGTTCTTCATCAGTCCTCAGGATGAGGTTTATGCCGGTCAGGTAGTGGGCGAGCATGTTCACGACAAGGACTTGGTTGTAAACGTAACAAAGGCAAAGCAGCTTACAAATACCCGTGCATCAGGTTCTGATGACAAGGCAAGAATCATTCCGCCGGTAATCATGTCGCTCGAGGAGGCTCTTGAGTACATGAAGGAGGATGAGTATGTTGAGGTAACTCCAAAGAGCATGCGTTTGCGTAAGGTAATCCTTAACCATCTTGAAAGAAAGCGTTATAATCGCGAAGATTGATAGATAAAAAGTAAAAAATAAAGCCGCATATAATTGGTAGCTCCATTTATATGTGGCTTTTTTGTTTTTGAAAAGTGTGAAAAATATTTACGCGATGATTCTTTTATTTTATCAGATTGAGGAAATTCTTCACCACCTCGAACGAGCGTGTAGCCATCATTCCGAAGAAATCCTGATATTGGGCGTAGCGGTTATCAACTCCCGGAATGTCGCTAATTATTCTGAAACTGAGGAACGGCGTTTTTAGCAGATAGCAAGTCTGTGCAATCGAGTTCGACTCCATATCCACGGCAAGACCTTGCGGGAAGTTTGCCTTTATCTTATGAAGTTGGTCGGCATCGCTTATAAACTGGTCGCCGGTACAGATGAGACCGCTTACCACCTTGCTGTCTGCCTTCACTTGCAGGGCGATGTTGCGAAGATTCTTGTCGCCCTCAAAATAAGTCGGAAGATCCTGCACCTGTCCCCAGTCGTTGCCATCGCCGCACCACATATCGTGGTACACCGTCTTTTCGCCCACAACAACGTCCATCACGTCCAGCGAAGTGTCTATTCCGCCAGCTACGCCGGTATTTATTATCGCGTCGGGATGATGCTCGTTAATCATCTCCATCGCTCCCAAGGCTGAGTTTACCTTTCCTATGCCGCTCTGTGCCAGAATGATAGTGTTGCCGCCTATCGTTCCCTCGGTGTAGCTGAAAAGTCTGCCTTTGTATTCGTGCTTGTTTTCGAGAAGCTGTGCCGTAAGGTTTCTTTCTGACGACATAGCCGTAATAATTCCTAATTTCATAAAACTAATATTATTTTTAATGTTGCAAACTTACACAAAATTATATAACTTTGCCACCTTAAGCGAAACTATTTGAAAACAATGAATAAATTAAAATCATTTTTGCCAGACATAATTGCCGTTGTGGCATTTGTGTTGATATCGTTGGTGTATTTCTTTCCTGCCGATATTGAGGGTAGAATCCTTAATCAGCACGATGCCGGGGCAGGCATCGGAGCAGGGCAGGAGGTAGCCGAATACCATGAACGAACAGGTAAGGAGACGCGCTGGACAAACGCGCTCTTCGGCGGAATGCCGACTTACCAGATTAGCCCTTCGTACAACAGCAGCGCTGTGGTTCGTGTTGCGAAAGATGTTTATCATCTCTTTCTGATGAACTACGTGCAGTTTGTGTTCATCTATCTGCTTGGATTCTACATCCTTATGCGCGCCTTCGACTTCAAGGCGTGGATGTCGGCTCTCGGTGCGATAATGTGGGCTTTCTCATCCTATTTCTTCATCATCATCGCAGCCGGACACATCTGGAAGGTGCTCACCTTGGCATACATTCCGCCAACAATCGCCGGAATGGTGCTCTGCTATAGAGGAAAGTATCTGTGGGGCTGTATCGTTACGGCAATTTTTGCCGCATTCCAGATTTCGTCTAACCACGTTCAGATGACATACTACTTCCTGTTCCCGATGGCATTTATGTGGATTGCCTATCTGGTTCAGGCGGTTAAGAACAAGAAGATGGCCGATTTTGCCAAGGGAACGGGCGCACTCGCAGTAGGTGCGCTGCTTGCCGTGGCCGTGAACCTTTCAAACCTGTACCACACTTACGAGTACAGCAAGGAAACGATGCGTGGGGCAAGCGAACTTACGCATAAAACCCACAACAATCCCGGCGACCAGACAAGCACAGGACTCGGTCGCGACTACATAACCCAGTGGAGTTACGGAATTGAGGAGACATGGACTCTGATGATTCCTAATGCCAAGGGAGGCGCGAGCGTTCCGCTGGTGGAGAACAAGACTGCCATGACAAAGGCTGATAACGAGTTCTATTCTATTTATCAGCAGGTTACGCAATATTGGGGCGAGCAGCCTATGACATCGGGTCCGGTTTATGTGGGCGCATTTGTGTGTATGCTCTTCATTCTCGGACTTATTATCGTAAAAGGTCCGATGAAGTGGGCTTTGCTGGCAGCAACAGTCCTTTCAGTCCTTCTTTCGTGGGGACGCAACTTTATGGGCTTCACCGACTTGTTTATCGACTATATGCCGATGTATGCCAAGTTCCGCACCGTGTCGTCTATCCTCGTGGTTGCTGAGTTCACCATTCCGCTGCTTGCAATGTTTGCTCTTAAGCGCGTTGTGGAAATATGCGGAGAGATTAACGAAGGCGGAGCAAATGCTGCCGTTCTGAAGAAGAAACTCCTCAGAAACATAGCCATCAGTTTTGCGCTCACAGGCGGATTCTGTCTGTTGTTTGCCATTGCTCCGGGCATCATGTCAACACCTATTGCTACGCAAGAGGCATCGGCAATCAACAACGGACTGGGCGAGATGGCAGGTGCAGTTACATCTAACCTCATCGAGATGCGTACCGCAATGCTCACAGCCGATTGCTGGCGCAGTTTCTGGATTATCGCCGTATGTACCGTTCTTTTGGTCGGATATATATATAAGGTGATGAATTTCAGCGCGAAATGGATGGTCGGCATAATCCTTGCCATCACCCTGTTTGATATGTGGGCGGTGAACAAACGCTATCTCTACGACGGGATGTTCAAGCCTGAGTATGAGAGAACAGAGGCTTACCAGATTACCGAGACCGACAAGCAGATTCTTGCCGACAAGACACTCGATTATCGAGTTCTGAACTTTGCAGGAAGCACGTTCAACGAGAACACAACATCATACTTCCATAAGAGCATAGGCGGATATCATGCAGCCAAGATGCGCAGATATCAGGATATGATAGACTATCACATTCAGCGCGAGATGGGCAAGTTGTACAAGCTCGTTGCCGATGCCAACGGCGATATGACAAAGATTGACGGCTCGCAGTTCCCTGTCATTAACATGCTTAACACACGCTACTTCATCTTCCCAATTCAGGGCGGAACAGTGCCTGTAAAGAACGAGTACGCCAACGGAAACGCGTGGTTCGTAAGCAAACTCGTATATGTAGATACTGCCGACGATGAGATTGGCGCGATTGGCAAGGTAAGTCCTGCCACAACGGCGGTGGTAAACAAGGAGTTTGCGTCTGTTCTGAAGGAGAGCGGAAGCACCTTCGAGTTGCCGCTTGCTCAGGCATCGGCAGCCGAGGCAACGATAAAGAACGCAGCAGCCGAGGCAAACCCAGTGCCAGATTCTCTGAAGACATATTCGGCAGCACCGCTAACCAATGGCTCTATCGGTACGGTAAAGATGATAAGCTACGAGCCTAATGCCCTTGAGTACGAAACAAACTCAGAGAAGGGTGGCGTAGTGGTATTCTCAGAGAACTACTATCCGGGTTGGACGGCAAAGATAGATGGCAAGGAGGTAGAGATTGGCCGTGCCAACTACATTTTGCGCGCCCTGCAAGTGCCAGCCGGCAAGCACAAGATTGAAATGACATTCGAACCATCATCAATAGATACAACCGAAACCGTGGCATACGCAGCCATGGCACTTATTGCTTTGATGGTTTGCGGCGGTATTTTTGCTAAATATCGCAAGAAAGATTAAAAATAATTGGCAAAAAGTTTGCGGGTACGGAAATAATGTGTATCTTTGCACCCGCAAACAAGCCAATACGGTGCCATAGCTCAGTTGGTAGAGCAAAGGACTGAAAATCCTTGTGTCCCCGGTTCGATTCCTGGTGGCACCACACAGAACGCTGAATAAATCTTTTTCAGCGTTCTTTTTTTGCATTTTGTCAAGATTTTCCCTTTTTTGTTTTATATTATCATATAATTCATTATATTTGCAGCGGATTTTTTAATTTACTATTTGCGAAATGTTTTTTATAGGTAAAATTTATGAAGAAAAAAAGAAAATACAACACAACGACAGGGCTTATTTTGCATTGTCGAGATTATGTTTTGGGGTAAATCTTAATGACATACATTGCGTTTTTATACGATAAAATGATACTTTTTAACTGATGTCGCTAAGAATTTTAACATTTTTTATGATTTGAATAAAAAAAATGTTATATTTGGTGCGATTATCTACATTTGTGTTAATACGTAATTAATAATTACATAATAATTGATCTATGTGTCTTGATAAAGAAAAAGGTAAAGTTTTGGAACATGTAAGCTTTGCG
This sequence comes from Bacteroides sp. Ga6A2, assembly GCF_000702225.1. Classification (NCBI taxonomy): domain Bacteria; kingdom Pseudomonadati; phylum Bacteroidota; class Bacteroidia; order Bacteroidales; family Bacteroidaceae; genus Bacteroides; species Bacteroides sp. Ga6A2. Next base: position 13,658 of record NZ_JNKX01000039.1, read on the forward strand.
AAGCCTATGTGTGCAGCTGCAATACTTTGCTCTTGTCTGTTCGCAAGCCCTTTGCAATCCTATGCGGCAGGAAGTCAAAGTCCAGCAGCGGCAGCAGCCGACTTGATTACTATTAAGGGTGTTGTTATCGATCCTATGGGCGACCCTATTATCGGTGCTAATATTGTTCAGGTTGGTAGTGCCGGTAATGGTACAATTACCGACTTCGACGGTAACTTCCTTATTAAAGTGCCTGCTGCTTCGTTTATAGATGTGTCTTACATCGGTTATGAAACACAGCGCGTAAAGGTAACTCCGGGAAAGAATATGCGTATTATTCTTACTGTTGATACCAAGACTCTCGAAGATGTTGTTGTTATCGGTTATGGTACTGCTAAGAAGCGTGACCTTACTGGTGCGGTTGCTCAGGTAAAGAGCGACGAAATTACTCTTGCTCCAACAAACAACCCAATGCAGGCTTTGCAGGGTAAGGTTGCTGGTTTGGATATCACTCGCGAATCTGGTCAGGCTGGTGCTAGTGTAAACATACTGTTGCGTGGTACTCGTTCTATCAATGCAAGTACTAATCCATTGTTCATTATCGATGGAATGCCCGGAGATATAAAAACTCTTAATCCAAACGATATTGAATCTATCGATATCTTGAAGGATGCTTCTTCTACAGCAATTTATGGTTCTGAAGGCGCGAACGGTGTTGTAATCGTTACAACAAAGCACGGTTCTGAGGGTAAGCTTACTGTAAACCTCAACTCATATATCGGTATTAACAGCTGGTCTATGAATCCGGAACTTCGTTCGGGCGAGGCTTATATGGAGACAATCCGTCAGGCTTACAGAAATGCTAATGCATATACTGATGATGCTTCAATGTTTAATAGTGGTCATCTCAAGGAGAACTTATATAATGCATATAAGGCTGGTCAGACTATTGATTGGATTGATGAGATCTTGAACGATGGTTATATTCAGAACTATAGTTTGTCGCTAACTGGCGGTACAGAGAGAACAAAGGCTTATTTGTCTTTGAACTTCTCAGACGAAAAGGGTCAGTATGCAAACGATAAGTATAGTGTATACTCTACAAATATCCGTATAGACCATAGTCTAAACAAGTATATTTCTGCAGGTGTAAACTTGCAGGGGTCATATGTTTGGAAAACAACTCCATACGCTAAGCAGGCTGATGCTATCACTGCAAAGCCTTTCGGTACTTTGTATAATGAGGATGGAACAATCAATCCTTATCCACTTGGCAACCAAGAATCTGTCAACTTGTTGTTGAATACGAATAGCGATGTATATCGTAAGCGTACAGAAAATACAAAGTTGTATATAAATCCATATATTAAGGTCTCTCCTTTCGAGGGCTTTACTTGGGAGTCTCGTCTAAATTGTTCTCTTGTATATGGAAAGCAGAACTCATTTGAAGGTTTATATTCAAATCGTTATTATTCTGGTAGTGAAGATGCTTCTGTAACTCTGGCTTCTGTAAATCATAGCCACAATTATGATTACAAGTGGGAGAATATTCTTACATACAACTTTACTCTTAAGGAGGCTCATGATTTTACTGTTACTGCTGTAAGTTCATGGCAGCATACACAAGCTGAAAATGAAACACAGACCGGCAATGGTATTAAAAACAATAAACTGCTATGGTATAATATGGGCTTGAATTGTGCTACAACTTCTGTGGACACAAAGTATTCAATGACAAAGACTTTAGGTCTTGTTGGTCGTATCAATTACCAATATAAGGGAAAGTATTTGGCTTCTGCTTCTGTTCGTTATGATGGTAGCTCTGTTCTTGCCGATGGTCACAAGTGGGCAACTTATCCTGCTGCTTCTGTGGGTTGGCGTATTTCAGATGAGGAGTTTATGGAGAGCACTCGCGACGTGATGAATAACTTGAAACTTCGTGTTGGTTATGGTGAGGCTGGTGTTGCAAGTATTGAGCCTTATTCATCTATCACTCAGGTTGCTCAGGGACTGACCACTATTGGTGGACAATTGATACAGCCTACATATTTCCCAACTAAGACAATTGCAAATAAGGAACTTACTTGGGAGCGTTCAAAGACATGGAATATCGGTTTGGATGCAAATTTCTTTAATGATCGTATCACAGTAGTAGTAGATTACTATAATACCAATTCGGATGGTGTTATTTGGGATATAAATGTTCCTGTAACAAATGGTGCGTATTCATATAATCAGCAGTATGATACCAATTTGAATATGGCAAAGACAAATAATAAGGGTATCGAGTTTGCTGTAAATACTCGTAATATTGATACTCCAAACTTTAAATGGAATTCGTCTTTGACATTTGCTTATAACAAGGAGAAAATTACCAAATTGTTAGGTTCTGAGGCTGATTTTGTTAACTCAAAAGACAAAGTTTATGTGCATCAGGTAGGACAGGCTGTGTATTCATTCCGTAACTATAAACTGGATGGAGTTTGGAGTCAGTCTGAGGCTGAAGATGCTGCAGTATTTGGCCAGGAACCGGGTGATTTGAAGATCGCTATTCCGGGCTTGAAGCATGTAGCTTCAGGTGTTTATACAAAGGTTGTTGATGGCGAGACTGTTACATACGATGAAGCAAATCCGTATAAGATTGGTGAAAACGATTTTCAGGTAATCGGTCATAAAGCACCAGATTGGTCACTAGGTTTCCAAAACTCATTCATCTACAAGAACTTCGACCTCACGCTTTATATGTATATGCGTTGGGGACAGATGATAAGTTATGAAACTATTACCGACTACGACCCAACAGGTATTAGCAACTTCCCAACATATTTGCTCGACAAGGTTGGTACAACTCTTCCTGCTCTGAATTCTTCAATAGACAATAAGTTGGCATTGACAGGATTTAATGCTCTGAAGTATGTAGACGGTTCGTTCTTTAAGGTTAAGAACATTACTTTGGGTTATACTCTTCCAAAGGATTTGATGAAGAAGATAAATATTCAGAAGTTCCGTATTTACGGTACAATGACAAACCCACTTGTTCTTGCTAAGAGCGATATGATTCAGGATTACGACCCTGAAATGAGGGGTAGCCGTAACTACCCACTGACAAAGCAGTTGGTATTCGGTCTTAACGTAACATTCTAATCTTTAAAAGGTAAAAGAAATGAAGAATAAAATATATAGTGCAGCTTTAGCTCTATGTGCAATGGCTTCGCTTGCTTCGTGTGAATTGGATGAGTACAATCCAAATAATATTTCAGGCGATGAGGAACTTGCAACATACGAGGGCTTATATGGATTGGAGGCTAAGTGCTACGAGCCAATCTACGGACAGCTTTACACCGTATTCGACTTTATGAGTATGGCTGAGTGCGGTACAGATACTTGGTGGGCACAGAACAACAAGACAAACACCGAGCAGATGTTCTACTATGAAGGCTTAACAGTCTCAGATACAAAGGGATGGGATAAGGCTTTCACTCAGATGTACAGTGCTTTGGGTATTTGTAATAGTGTAATAGCAAAGGGAGATAATGTAGAGGCTGAGGAGATTCAGAAAGAGAGCGTAAAGACTCTTATAGCAGAGGCACATTTCTTGCGTGCATACTATCATCTGTTGCTTACAACATACTACGGTCCTATCACACTTGTTACTGCTCCATCTGACGAGAAACCAAAACTTTCAGCACAGCGTAACACATTGAGCGAGATTTACTCTCTCATCGTCAGTGACTTGAAGTATGCCGTTGCAAACCTGCCTGTAAACCCACTTGAGGGTAACAGAGCGCGTGCAACAAAGAAGGCTGCTCAGGGTATGCTTTGCCGTGCATACGCACAGGGTGCAGGTCAGGGCTTGACAGAGAACGGCGTTTCTTACTGGGAACGTGCCAAGGCTGAGGCTGAGGCTATGATTAAGAACCCAAGCGAGTACGGCGCTTATCTTTATGACAATGTAGAGGATGTATGGGCTGATGCCAACAACCGTAACAACAAGGAGGCTCTCTTTGTTGCTGCCGGTATCGATGCTCAGGACGATTCTAACACATATTGGTATGCAAACCCATCTAACAATAAGTTGTTTACTTACTGCTACTTCGGTTTGCAGAGTTTCTCTGACCTTAACAAGGTTTCAAACGATAAGGGTAATTATTTGTATGGTCGTGTAAACAATAACTTGCTTGCACCTTCATACTATCTTGTTCATTGCTTCAACCCATCATGGGACAAGCGTTGGGAGAACTCATTCCAGACTGCCTTCGGTTCATATTCATGTGAGGCATGGGGTGTGGCTTACGACAAGTATTCTGTATTGTGGACTCCTGAACTTGTAAATAAGTATGATCTTGACAAGGAGACAATGCTTGAGAAGATTGACTTTACTCTGGCCTTCGGTGTGGAAGCAGGTATAGACGGTGATGATGCATTCCAGTTAGATGAGGATCGTCTGAAGAAGACAGAACAGGAAGGTAAGCCTGAGTACAAGTGGAAGTCTTATTCAAAAGGCCTTGCAGATAAGGGCTATGGATATGCAGTTGATCCAGACGACTATCCAAAGAAAGTAATTTACAAGTGTCAGTATGTCCGTCCTTATGCAAACGTTGGTACAGATGTTATCAAGAGTTATGCAAACGGTGGTAACCAGTACACTGCATACGTTTGGCCATACGGAACAGGTCGTGTAAACGAGGAGACTGGCGAGTATGGTGCAGCAGACCTTGCTAAACTTGAAACTCCAAAGAAGGTTTACAATGTGGCTTATCCAATGGATTCACTCGACAACCGTTTCTATCTCTACTTGTATCATCCGGCAGATCATGCAAGATTCATGGATAAGAAGGGCTTCCACTATGCTCTGTTCAATATCGACGATTTGTTCAACAATAATAAGGCATACTATACAGATGCTGAATATACAGAGTTGGGAGCTAAGTCTTCAATTTACAGAGCATGTCCTTGCTTGACTAAGTTCAACTGGAGCTATGACAAGGTATTTATGGGTAACAACCTTCAGGTTAAGAACGGCGACATCATGGTTATGCGTATGGCTGAGGTCTACCTTATCGCTGCCGAGGCTTGCGAGCGTCTGGGCGAGAGGGCAAAGGCTGCCGAGTATCTGAATGTTCTTCGTAAGCGTGCTGCTCGTGAGACTGTTGATGCAAGCGTATACACTCTTACATCTTCAGAAATCACAGAGGATATGATTTTCGACGAGTACGCTCGTGAACTTTGTGGTGAGTTTACTCGCTGGGCATTGTTGCAGCGTCACGATGCTTTGGCAACACGCCTTGGCAAGTACAACCAGCGTGCAGCAAAGAGCTATAAGAGTTATATGAAGTGGCGTCCAATCTCACTTACATTCCTTAACCAGATTGAGAACAAGGAAGAGTATGGTGATAACGGCTACGGCGCAACTGCAAAATCTGGTCTTGACGGATTCGAGAAGTAATATTTTATGATATGTTTTAAAAAAGGTCGGGGGATAGCCCCGGCCTTTTTTGTTTATATACCTTAAATTCTGTTTAAATGTCGTTATAATTTATGGCGTTTTTTAATTCCACTTTAATCTCATCTTGTCTGTTGTAACGCTTTTATCTGCAAATGCTTTATTATTAAGATGTTGGAATTGCAAAGTTTCAATTGTGAATTGTCAATTGTGAATTGTGAATTATTAAACCCAAATCGGTTATTAGGATGGCTATTTTCGTGGTTGTTTTCATAACCGTTTGATAACAAGTACTTTACAAATTGAATTTTCTAATGACCGCCATTAGAAAAACGACTTTACAAGTAACTTACTTTCAAGGCTTTACAAACTTAACCACGGATTTATGAACTTCTAACGACCGATTTGGGTTAAAACTCTCAATTTTCCAATTATTCATGCCGAACCTTCCCAAAACCTTCCGGCTTGCTTCCCCCTTACTTCCCCCTTACTATCCCCTTACTATCCACTTGCTATCGGCTTACCTGAACGAACCTTGAACGTACCCTGAACGTACCTTCCCCGTAGCTACCCCGTACCTACCTCCTTGCTTGCCTCTACCTTGACTGTTACTTTTGGGGCTGTTTTCCGCATAACGATTCTCAGCCTTGCATATTATTACGGATTTGTGCTGAACTCGCGTAGCTGTAATAATTATTGATGAAAAGTGCTTTTCTGTAGCTTTTAGAACTATTCGATGCAGAGAGGAGGGCTGAATAACAAATACAGAATCCAATAAGCGTGTGATGCTTGAAATATGGGGTAATTACAAATCCCCACAGACAACTGTTTTAACACAATAGGCATAAAACAATCGTGGCGTTACAGTCGCTGCAACGCCACGATAAAGGTATTTACTATTTGAGTTTGTTTAAGTCTATCTCGACGAATTTTATTCGGCGGCGACGCCATGTGTAGATGCAGTAGACCTTTCCGTCGCTTCCCTGAATGATGGAAGGGTAGGAGTACTGACTCACAGGGCTTGTTTCCAAATCCATCAGCTTGCGCCAGTGTTCGCCGTCATCGCTTATGGCAAGGCTCAGCGGAGTGCGAGGACCTTTTGGAGTGCCATCGATGGTTGAAAAATCGTTGTAGATGAGCATCTGTCTGCCGTCCTTTAGAGTAACGGCATCCGTACCACTATTATTGTTCGGCAAATCGCTCAGCGTTACCTTGCTCCAAGTCTTGCCCTTGTCGCGGCTCTCGGCTGTTGCCAGATTAGCGTTTCGGGTGCGGGCAAGAACTTTCAGACGACCGTCTTTCAGGAACATGATGCTTGGCTGAATGGCAAGGATTGGCTGAGGCTTTGCCGTCTTTATTGCCTCGCCAGCCTCTTGGTCGTTCTTGTTGTTGCCGAGAGCGTCCTTTGTTGTTACAGGGCTCTTTCTGACAGCCGTAGGAAGCGACAGTTCAGCCTCCAGAGGACCGATTTTCTGCCATTTGCTCAGCTTCTTGTCTGTTACCTCGAAGTGCAGACGCCAGCCTTTGTTTTCGGTGCTCGACGGACAGTAAATCTTGTCGCCTACCATTACAGGTTTGTTCTTGATAGGACCAAGGAAGCCCTCAGGAAGAGCCTGAGGAGTCTGCCAAGTCTTTCCGCCGTCCTTGCTTCGGGTAACGAATCCTGTCCAGTCCTTTACGTTCAGACCAATCTTGTAGAACAGCAGAAGGTCGCCCTTCGGAACTTGGAAGATAACCGGGTTCCAGCAAGCCTTGCGTGTTACGCTGTCTGTCTCGTGGAATGCACTCTTAGTCACCGCGCTGTATTTTCCGTCGGCCACCAACTGTGGTTCTGTCCACTTGTCAGAGCCTTTAGGCTTGCGGCACACCCAGATGCAGACATCAGGATTGCGCTCCTTTGTTCCGCCGAAGAATGTGGCTACAAGGTCGCCCTTCGGAGTTTCGGCAACGGTTGCTGCGTGGCACTCCCTGAACGGTGCTTTTTCGTAGAGGAACTCGCTGCAAGTAACTGCCTCGTTTATCTTTGGCAGACTGATGTCGAATGTGTGAGTGCCCGAGCCAACCTCGTCGGTGCGGCCGTCGGGCAGATGGATTGTTGCCGTAGTGTTGCACGGAACAGTAACCTGCCAGTGCATCTTTTGCAGATTCTTGTGCCATTTGCTCACAACCTCGCCGTAAGGAGTTGAGTATGAGCAATCGACCTTGCTAAGATTCTCTATGTCGGTCTGCGGACAGAGGTCGATATGATGATATGCCGGCTCTGTGGCTCTTATTCCTGCCAGATTCTGATAGAGGAACGGAATGAGGTCGCCCAGAAGCATGACATGGTTTCCGCTGTTCATCTTAGGGTCGGCGGTATTGCCGTTCCACAGTTCCCAGATGGTTGTTGCGCCCTGCTTTGCCATGTATCCCCACGAAGGATAGTCGTCGTTGCTTGCAAGGCGGAAAGCCAAGTCTGAACGGCCGTGCTGGCAGAGTTGCTGCAATATCCACTGAACGCCGATTACGCCGCACTCAATCTGACCAACGCCCTTGTGCTTGTTGAGCGTTGTGGCTGAGATGTTCTTCACCACCTCGTCTTCATACTCGCTTGGGACGATGCCGAATGCCACAGGCAGAAGGTTTGCCGTTACGGTGTTGTTTGAATAGTATATGCTGTCGGGATAGAGCGGATGCCCCGGACGCAGCGTCATGCCCTTCTTTACCTTCAGGAAGGTTGAGTTGAATACCTCTGCCATCTGGTTTGCCTGCTTGAGGTAGAGTTGCGCCTCGTCATTCAGATTCTGCATCTCGGCAAAGCGGCTCATCATCTTTAGCAGACCGATGTAGTATGCCGATGATATAAGCGTTCCGTCGGTAATGCGCGAAGGGTCTTCGCTGTGTATCAGGTTCAGTTTCTCTGGCGGAACACACCAGTCGCCGTATTTGTCGCGCGTGATGAGTCCGTTCTTTGTGTAGGTTGATGAGATGTGTTGCATCCACTTCTTCATGGCTGCGTAGTTCTCGATGATAGGCTGTTTGTTGCCAAACTGGTTGTATAGCATCTCGCAGCCAAAGAAGAAGGCGGCAGGCCATGTAACATTGTCGGAATAGTAGTTCCAGAAGGCAGGCGCAACATCAGGAATACAGCCGTCCTCGCGCTGTGCCTCGCGGATGTCGTCCATCCACTTGGTGTAGAGGGCGGCATTGTCGAAGATGAAACTCTCGCCCAGCGAGCCCTTCGTTCTGTCGCCAAGCCAAGGCTGACGTTCGTTGCGCTGAGGGCAGTCTACAGGCATTCCCTTGTAGTTGCTGCGTATGCCCCAGAAAGCATTCTTGTAAATCTGATTCAGAACATCGTTGTCGCATGCAAAGTTGCCGATGACGTTCATCTCGTCGTAGATAACCTCACCTGTGAAGTCGGCTGCCTGCGGAGCGTATTTCAGACCAGTAACCTCGACAAAGCGGAAGCCGTGGTAGACGAATGTAGGCGACCACTCGCGACCCTTCTCCTTGCCGTTGGCAACGTATGTGTCGGTGCATTTCGCATCGCGCAGGTTGGCAATGTACAGACTGCTGTCCTTCTGAAGAGTCTCGGCAAAGCGCAGGCGGATTGTATCGCCCTTGGCTGCCGACTGAACCTTAATCTTGAGCCATCCGGCCATGTTCTGTCCCATGTCGATGATGTAGCCGTTGCCGCGGCGTGCCTTGAACACGCGCTGAGGCTTTATCTGCTCCATCACCTTCATGCCCGGCGCCATGGATGCGCGCAGAGTGCCGTAAGGGATTGACACGCGCTGTGCCTTCATCCACTCTTTGTCATCGAAGCCCGGCTCGCTCCAGCCCGGCATTTCGCGGTTGGCGTCGTAGTCCTCGCCGTCGTACTCGTTGTTGCTTAGTATCGGACCTTTGCAGAAGAGTTTCCAACGCTCGTCGCTGCCTATGCGCTCGGTTGTTCCGTCGGAATACTCGACAATGAGCATGAGGCGCATCTTTGGATATCCGAAGTTGGTTATCTTGTAAGGCTTGTAGTTCTGGCGCATGGTGTAGAAGCGGCCGTTGCCGAGCGTTACGCCAATGGCGTTGCTCTGCTTAAGCAGGCTCGTAACATCGTATGAGTTGTACAGAACCGTGCGGCGATAGTCTGTCGGCATTGGGTTGAGAACGCGGTCGCCCACCTTCTGTCCGTTGATGAACGCCTCGTACATTCCCAGACCGCAGATGTGCAGCGTTGCCTGCTTCATCGTCTTGCCCTCCTTCAGCTTGAACTCCTTGCGGAGATAGCGAGCTGACAGACGGCTCCACTGAGTCTCGCTTTCCCAGCCCATGGCGCGGTCTAATCCTATCCAGCGCGAAGACCAGTCGTTCTCGCTAAGCAAGCCCATGCTCCACATCGAGGGTGCGCTCCACTGCGTGTTGCCCTTGTTTGTGAAGACGCGCACCTTCCAATAGCATCGCTGATTGCTTTTCAGCGGTGCGCCCTTGTAGCCCACGAGCACAGAAGAGTCGCTCTCTACCTTGCCCGACGACCAGATGTCACCTTCGTCCTTGGCAAGTTTCTCGGCTGATGATGCCACGATAATCTCGTAGGCTGTCTGCCTGACATCGTTCAGCGTTGAGCCGATGATCCAGCTCAGGCGCGGACGACGGGCGTCGATGCCCATCGGACTGCTCATCTGCTCGACCTTAAGACTGCCGACCCATAGCGACGGGCTCTTTGGCTTTGCCACGGCTATGTGCGCAGCCGTAAGGACGATTAGTAAAAGTATAGTTAATCTTTTCATTTACTTTTGATAGCTTGGTTTCAGTTTAGTAGGAATCAAGGAATCTGTGCCCAGTCTTTCTTGATGTAGTCGGCAGCCGAGTCGATGGCTATTAGCACCTGGTCGTTGCCGCTGCAATAGCCGCTGTCGTGCTGGAATGGCACAACCTTGCTGTCGAACTCGCCGATGTATGTAAGATGTCCGTTCTTGGTGTTGTACCACCACACGTTCTTCTTGCTTCCGCTGATTTTTGAAAGGTCAATCTGCATTGGACGGCCTGTGTAGTTGTATACAAGCAGATAGTCGTTGCCTCGGGTTGCGATGGCGCGGTCGTAACGCTCGCCGTTTGTGCCGGCAATGACACTCTGGTCGGGCACGCGCTCAAAGAACGGGAAGGCAAGCATCAGCTTCTTCAGATGAATCATCTGCGAGAAGCCCGGGTCTTTCATCGCCTCGTACCAAGGCTTTACAGAGCCGTCAGCTCCGTAGCTGCCTATAACGCCCGGCTTTATCATCTGCATGATGTTGTTGTGGCCGTATGTGTGGCCGAATGAGCCGGCAAAGACGCTCCAGTAAGCATAGCGGCGCACGTCGTAGTCCATCCACAGTGTTTCTTTTGGGTTGTGCAGTCCCTGCGGAATGAACTCGTAGATTGGCTCGGCATCGAGCACTGGCTTCATCGGCTCGGTTGCCAGACTGCGCTCTACGAATCGCCAGTTGTCCTCCTCGGTGTTCTCCTCGATAGGATAGTCGCCGTCGCCATTGCGCTGTCCGTAACGGCGGTGTCCGCTCTGGAACATATTGAAGTCCAGCCACTTCTCGCTGTTGAAGAACATTGCGCTCGTTGTTCTGCCGCGTGGGTGGAATGTCATCAGATGCTTCTTGTCGATAGCCTTGATGCTGTTGGCAAGGGTCTTGAACACCTCTGGCTTCTTGTCGCCTCGGATGTCGCCGCCGATAACCCAGATGATGTTAGGGTAGTCCTTGTATCTCTCGGCAAGGAATTTGCCATAGGCCTTTGCCTCAGCCACGCCGAAGTTTCCGTTCTCGACCTGCGAGCCCCAGATGCACACCATGGCGATGTAGATGCCGTATTTCTCGGCAGTCTTGATGATGTAGTCCATGTGGTCCCAGTAGCCGTATATTCCAGCACGGTTTATGTTCTTGAAGTCGAATCCGAAAGGGAAAGACGACTGTCCGTACACGTTGAAGGTAGGGCAGGCGTTTGTTGTCTGAACCTGAACAACGTTGTATCCGGCCTTGGCGCAGTTTGCCAAGTAGTATTGAGCCTCGTCGCGGTCGAGACGCTCAGGAAGAAGCCATCCCGTCTCGCCCAGCCAGAAGAAAGGCTTGTCGCCGTTCTGAAGGTAGCGGTGGTTGTCGCTAACGCGCAGGTCGCCGTTCTTCCATGGAATTTCGTTTTTCGAAGGTGCTGCGCTTGCAGTCATTCCCATCATCAGCAGGGCAGCGCAGAGCATTTGTTTAAGTTTAGAATTCATTCTTTTTTAGTTTTTACCTATAATTACATATTTCTTTCCTTTTTTCGTGCCGAGGTCGTAAAGATAAGTGTCCTTTACGCCAGTCGGCTTCAACTCAACCTGCGAATTGTTCTTCATGCCCAATCCTTCGGGAATTTGGAACAAAGGGTTCGGATTGTTGCCGCGAGCCGCTTTCAGTCCGCTGCCCGACAGTTTGCTGAGCGAGCGCAGACGGCAATTTCCGCCAAGGGTTGATGTTATTTCGAGTCGGCTTATCTTGCCGTTCTTCCAGCTCATGTCGATTACGAAGCCGCCGCGCGCCTTCAAACCCTTAATCTCGCCATCCTTCCAAACCGAAGGCAGGGCTGGCAGAAGGTAGATGAAGCCGTCGTAACTCTGCATCAGCATCTCGGCAATTCCGGCGGTGCAGCCAAAGTTACCGTCAATCTGGAATGGTGGGTGAGCATCGAACATATTTGGATAAGTTCCGCCCTTCTTAGGCTCGTTGCGCACAAGCGTGAGCTGGTTCTCTATTAGCTTGTAGGCATGGTCGCCGTCGAGCAGTCGTGCCCAGAAGCACACGCGCCAGCCCATTGCCCAGCCTGTTGATATGTCGCCGCGGTGAATGAGTGTTGTGCGTGCTGCATCGAACAGCTCGGGAGTGCGGTAAGGCGATATCTGATAACTTGGAAACAGACCATACAGATGCGAGATGTGGCGGTGATTGTCCGAAGGGTCGTCCCAGTCGTACATCCACTCCTGAAGTTGTCCCCACTTGCCAATCTGCACCGGAGCCATCTTCTTCTTCAGCCCGGCAAGTTCCGAGGCAAAATCGGCATCACAGTTAAGAATCTTGGATGCGGCAATGATGGTGTTCCACAACTCGCATACAAGTTGATTGTCCATTGTGCAGCCCGATGCGATTGTGTACTTTTTGTTGCTGCCCATGTGAGTGTTCTCGGGCGAGTTGCTTGGTGCAACCACAAGATATTTTGTGTTAGGGTCTATGACCATCGTCTCGGCAAAGAACTGAGCCGCACCCTTCATTATCGGATAGTATTTAGCCAGAAAATCCTTGTCGCCTGTGTACAGATAGTGCTGCCACAGGTGTGAACTGAGCCATGCCGCGCCGCTCATCCACATTCCCGAAGGCGAATTGTCTATTGCTCCGGTAACGCGCCAGATGTCGGTGTTGTGATGCAGAACCCAACTGCCCGGCCTCTTGCAGCCATACATAATCTTAGCCGTTTCCTGCCCGGTTTCGTAAATCTCCTCAATTAGTTTGAATAACGGCTGGTTAAGGTGTGTAAGTTGAGTAACCTCAGACGGCCAGTAATTCATCTCGAGATTGATGTTGCAGGTGTACTTGCTGTCCCACGACGGGAACAGTTTGTCGCACCAGATGCCTTGCAGATTGGCTGGCTGACCGCCCGGCTGCGAGCAGCTTATGAGCAGATAGCGGCCAAACTTGTAGTATGTTGCCACCAGATGCGAGTCGTGCGTCTGTTTGAAGTTGGCAATGCGCTCGTCTGTCGGAACATTTTTGTATTTGTTCTCGCCCAGATTGAGGTCAGATGTGCTTATCTGCTTGTTGTAGAAGTCGAAATGGCTCTGCTTCATCTTCCCGAACATCTGGCTAGCCGATGTGTTGGCATACTTCTTTTCGGCCTCTTTCAGAAAGCCGAGGCATCTCTCGGCAGCGTTTCCGTCGATGCTCTTGTAGTTCTTGAAGTTTGTGCCTATCGAAACAACCAGAACAACATCGTTTGCGTTCTCGACTGACAGCACGCCGTCGCGAGCTGTCACCCGTCCGCCATCGGCATAGGCCTTGGCAATGCCCTGAAACTGAACCTTTCCCTTCAGACCTTCGTGCCAACTTGAAACGCCGCTCATGGCAATGCCCGATTCGGTACAGAACTTGTTTACATCCTGATGCGGACTTGTGAACATTGCCTGAAACGTGATGCTCTGCTTCTTGTCGGCAGAAATGTGCATGACAACGAGGTCGTCGGTAAACGATGTGAGCGTTTCGCGACGATAGTTTGTGCCATTGCACTTGTATGTAACGAGTGTGCGGGCCGAGTCGAGACTCAGTTCGCGATAATAATCGGTGTAGTTGCTTTGGTTGCTGAAACTGATGTGAAGGTCGCCGAACGACTGGTAGGGCATTCCCTGATTTGTTGCCGATTTAACGTGCTGCGTGGCAGCCTTCTGTGCCTCGGCAAAGTTGCCGGCAAAAACCATCTCGCGTATCTTCGGAATCCATTCCAAAGCGTCTTTGTTGGCATTGCCGTTTGGCCGTCCGGCCCAAATTGTCTCTTCATTCAGTTGCAGATGCTCAACGAGCGGATTGCCGAATACCATCGCTCCCAGTCGTCCGTTTCCAAGCGGCAGCGATTCTGTCCATCGCTCGGCAGGACGATTGTACCATAGCCGATAGTCTTGTGCTTGGGTGGCATTGCTTATCGTGAGCAAGGCTGCAATCGTAGCATGTTTAATGTAATTTTTAACTTTCATGGTTCTTAATTAGTAATTTTATGTCTGTATATAAAGACTTTACCTTTAGTTTTTATTTCGTTTTGGAAAAAATAAAAGACAATACGCCCGTAATGTTTTTCACAAGCGTATTGTCTTTATTCTTATTTGTTATCTTTTTATTACCTTCTTACCTCCGACGATGTAGATGCCCTCTGGCAGATTGTCGGTTGCTGTGCCGGCTTCTACATCCTTGCGCAGTCTGATGCCGCTAACGTCGTAGACATCTACGAGAGCCGCTGCGTTTGCTGCGTCTACACCAGTAGGATTGTTTCCGATGGTGAATGAAACTGTGAAAGCATTAGTGTCTCTGGTGATGTTTCTGATAGGGAATTTGTAGTAGAACAGGCTTTCGTCTGTCGGTACAAATTCCGTAACCTTTGTATTAAGACCGTATTGACCGTAGTTGGCAATAAGCGCATCATCAATAGGGAACAGGTCTCCAAATAGACTGACAATATATTTCTCATTATCTTCCTGATATTCCTGTTTATCCTGATAATCCGATTCATTTACGGGGATAGTAAGTACTCCATCGGCAGGAATAAGCGTACAAAGTTGGTCTTCATAACTGTTAACGATGTTATTTACCCACTTGTCGTATATGTAATTTACTTTCATTATCTGCAAACCGCTTCTTATAAGAGTCCAATTGTCTTTTTGTCGATTTTCTATAATTAGATATTCATTACTGTTGTTCGGATTTGTGATTTTGTATGCTTTTCCGCCGTTGGCAATAGAACGAAGGTTTTTGAATTCTTGATAGCCTTCTTTCAGTTCTTCCAATTCTGTCCAGCCCATGAATGCTTTTTCGTAGGCAGTGTATCCTACAGGCTTTGTTCCAACAATCTCCGAAGAGTTCGTGAGGTTGCAGCCACAATCCATAAGACTCCAAATGTCGAGGCCGAAGTATTCGGTGTTTTTTGTCCAGTACATATCAGGCAGTCCCAAGGCATGAGAAAACTCGTGGCATAGTGTACCCATTCCTTCTATGTATGTAACATTTGAATCTGTGTATCTTTCGCTTGAAAATACGGTTGTGCCTATATTGTATATTCCGCAAGTTGAAAAGTTGCTTCTTCCAGGTATACATTTATTCCAAATGTTATTGGATTGTCCTCCGGGAATTCCTTGACTTTGGCCTGCAAAGACGACAATTAGACAGTCAATCTGTCCGTCTTTGTCTGAATCGTATTTTGCAAGGTCGATATTTTCATTCTTGAGATAATTTGCAATCTCGTCTCTCAGTCGTCTGATATTCACATCTTTCGAACTTCCAGAATCCTGGCCGTAGTATGTAGAAGGCTGTTTAGCTCTGTAAATCTTGTTGTAGACATCAAACGATGGTTTGAACAGACCAGAACTCTGGTCAATAAAGTATTGTCTTATGCTTGCGCTGTTTTTCGTTATATCGAAGATTTGTTTTGCATCCTCACCGTTGAACTCAAGGTCGTAGTATGCGACAGGATTGGTGTTGCTTATCTCTTCGGTTTTGAACTGAACATCTGAGAAATCGACAAGCATGACAAGGAAATTCTGTTCGCCATTGCATGTTACGGTCGACAATTCTCGTGTTCCTACGTCGCGGGTTGTCTTGCCGTTGTTTGGAAGGCAGTATGTCTCAGGCTCGTATTCGAAACGCGATGCCACGTTCTGATATTCGCTGCCTTTCAGAAGCTCGTTTTCGGCCTCGGTGCGCTCTTCCTTGTTGTGCGCCAAAATGCCGCTGTTCTTGAAGTTTCCTTCGGCATCGAGATATGCGTAGAAGAAATCGCCATCGACCGAATAGAGGGCAAAGTCGTCGTTTGTAACGTAGAATCCGGATATCGAGTTTCCGGTTGGTTGGATGTTAATTGTCTTTCCATCACTCTGAACGTGTGTTCTAAATCCTTTCAGCGGACGCGAAGCAAAAGTTGCGCCTGAAATGCACAATGCAATAATCGATAATAAAATCTTACGCATATTCTTAAAGAATTACAAATCAAAATAATATTCCGCAGCAAAGATAACATTTTTTTCTCGCACAGCAGCAAAAAATCACAACACTTTCTTTACCCCCGGAATCAATCTCAGAAGCCATGTAAGCACAAACGATGCTATGGTGGTTATGATGCTGATAAACATAAACTTACCAAAAGCACCAATCCATAATCTGTCGAAGATGTTTTGAAAAATGAGCATCAGCGGAAGATGAACGATGTATGCGCCAAAGGCTTGTGCAGCGCACCATGATGCAAATTTGCCCGTATTTGGAAGATATTGGCGGAAAAGCCATATCAATCCGTAGCACAGAAAAACGCACAAAAACGATTCGAAAATTCCGAACCATTGGTAGATGAACGCTCCGATAGCATTGTCGGCACGCAGATAATTTAGCATGCACAGCGCAACGCCAATTGCCAAAGCCGTTAATCCCGTGCGACTGCTCATTTTTGTAAAACCGTCTGAATGTCCGGCAATTATGCCCAGTGCAAACATCATTATGTATTGCAGATAGTGCGCAGGTTCTATTTTTATGATGCCAAGAAGCCAAATCCAATTGTCTTGCGGACTTACCTGACGGATAAAATACGAGCCAATGGCCATCGCCGTTGCCGTGATGGCCATGAACAAGAGCGTAGGGATTCTGTCGGCAGATAATTCTTTGAATTTCAGTCTGATGATTGCATAAATCAGGCAGAACAAGAAAAGGCTTTCGAGAAACCAAGTATGCCCAACCTCCAATTGATGCGAGCCGAGCGAAAAGAGCAGCGTGATTACCGCTGTTGGAATGAGTAGCCGCATTGCTTTTTTGCCGATAAACGTGCCGAAACCTTGTCGGGCATAACTTCGCGGCACAAAATATCCCGAAATCATAAAGAACAATCCCATAAAGAAGGCTGCGTTGGTGCTGAAGAAATGCCATATCCACGGCATAAATTCAGCGGGATTCGAGGGTGTGTAAGCCCATCCGCCTCCATCGCCGTAGGCAATGCCGCCGTGGTGAAAAATAACAAGCACGGTAAGTGCAACTTTCAGATTGTCAAGATAATAATAACGCGATTCAATGCCGGGTTGTTGAGTTGTGTAATTCATGTCATTCTTAAATATTCGGTCAAAATTACCGATTATTTTTCAATTACACTACTCCTCACTCTTATTTTTTGCATCTTCTTACTTCTTACAGCTGAAACTGAATTTTCCGCAGCCAACGCTGTGCCGGCTTCCGTCGGGCATCTGGATTGTTGCCGACGAGCCGCACGGAATCTCACATTCTAGGCTGAAAAGTCCGTCGTCCGACAGAGTCCAGCACGAGCGGATTTTTCCGTAGAGGTTGGCCGTAGTTACATCGGCATTCTTCAGACTGCCGGCGGCAACCGGTGCGATGACGATAGAGCCGTCGGGCTGCGTGATTATTCCGCCGATGGTGCGGAAGAACCATTCGTCAATCTGTCCCATCATAAAGTGGTTCCACGATGAGCCTTGGCGAGGGTCCCACTGCTCGGTAAGCGTTGTTGCACCGAATTTCAGTTGGAATCCGTAGCCCGGAGCCTCGTCGTGAGCCATCATCTTGTACATCAGGTCGTTGTAGCCGTTGCGCGCCAATGTCTGGAACAGATAGCGGTTGCCCACATCGCCCGTGGTGAGGCGGTTGCCGTGCTTCTTTATGTCGCCGAGGAGAGCCTCCATCGCCTTGTCGCGGTTTTCTCCGCAAATGCCAAGGAACAGCGGAAGGGCGTTGCTGCACTGGCTTCCCGTTCCGTAAGTGCCCTTTTCGGTATCGAAAAACTTGTTGTTGAACGACTTGACTGCATCTGCGAGAAGATGTCTGAATCGGCTTTCATCTGAAGCATTGCCAACGATGCGCGCCGCCTCAATCATATACTGAATGTCCATGATATACTGAGCCGTGGCAACGAGCGGAACGGGCGTGTTGCGCGAGAATCCTGCCTTGAAGTCGCCGTAGTCGTACCAGTCGCCCAAGCCGAACGAGAGGATTCCGCTGTCGGCTCTCGACGAAAGATAGTCGATGTATCTTACCATGTTGGCGTAGTATTTGCGTATCAGCGAGTCGTCGCCGTATGCGTCGCGATACTGGAACGGGATGATTATCAGCACGCTGCCCCATTCGGGCGAGTTTGCAAAATCGTCCATTCCCTTGCCTGTGAACACGACGTAGAGCGGTGCTACCGTCGGCACCATTCCGTCGGGCTGCTGTGCATCGGCGATGTCGCGCATCTCCTTTGCCATGTAAGCTGTGAGGTCGTAGTTGTAGTAGAGTCCCGGACCGTTAAGGTGGTTTTGCTCAAGCCAGCCCAGTTTTTCGCGGTGCGGACAGTCGGTAAACACGCTCTGCATGTTGCTTCGCACGGCGCGCTCGATGAGGCGGTGAACTTTGTTGAAGAGCGTGTCGGAGCAGGCGAATGAAGAAATCTCGTCGGCCGAGTTGTAGATGAAGCACGATTTCACATCGTCTATTACCGGCAGATGCCTGTCGTTCTTCTCGCCCTTCAGAACCGCGCCTTCAATCTGAATGTATCTGAATCCGTAGTAAGAGAAATGCGGATGCCATGTTTCGCGTCCGTCGCCCTTCAGAGTGTACTCGTAGAAGTGCTGACGGCCTGTCTGCCGCTGGTTTATCGCGCCCTCGGGAGTGAGGGCTTCTGAAACCCACATCGAAATCTTCTGTCCGCGCTTGCCCCTGACCGTGATTTGCGGAAATCCTGCCAGATTCTGTCCCATGTCGAGCACAACCGCGCTTGAGTCGGGCATTCTCTTCTGAATCTTGCTGATGGCTGTAAAGTCGCTTGGATTCAGTTTCTTAGACGAAACAGAGGAGAAGTGCTCCATAATCCTTACCGGCTTTGCCTGTTGCGGAACGAGTTCGCCCTTCGGCCCTTCGTTCAGTTCGGCATACCGCCATGCCGATGCATCGAAGCCCGGGCTGTCCCATCCCTTTTGTTCAAGTCGGGCATCGTAACTCTCGCCTCCGTAAATGCTGTTGAATGTTACGGCACTCGGCGCGAATTTCCATGTGGCATCGGTCTTTACGGTCTGATGCGTTCCGTCGGAATAGGCAATGTCGAGTTGCAGCCACAGCGTTGGAACGCCGAAAGCCACCTGAAGTTTGGTGTATCTGCCTCTGCCCTGAACGTTGTAGAAACCATTGCCAAGCATCACGCCGATGGCATTTGCGCCGCCTCTGAGTTGCGAAGTCACGTCGAAAGTGTTGTAATAAACCGTCTTGTCGTAGTCGCTCCACAGAGGCGCAAACTCGTCGTTACTTACAGGCTTTCCGTTAATGTTCATAACGTATTGTCCCAGTCCGCTAACGTGCACAATGGCTTTGGCAATCTTCTTGTTCACGCTGAATTCCTTGCGCAGGCAGATGCTGCGTACCGACATCGTGTCGCTCTTGTCCCATTCTGCCTTGGCTTTCTTCAGAACCGCGCCTTGATATATTCTGCCTTCGGGAAGGCGGGCATCGCCATTGCGCATTGCAGCAATCCATGTGGCTTGTTTTGTGAATGAGGGGGCGAAACAGAACATCTGGAACTTGCTCCACGCCGATGGCTGATTGTCGGCATCGTACACTCGCACGCGCCATTCGTAGGTGTTTCCGGCGCATATCTTGTCGGTGTTCAGTTTGATGAACTGACTGTCTGTCGAGCCGATTTTTCCGGTTTTGTAGACCGTTTTTTTGTTGATGGCGTTGCGAACCTCAATCTCGTAGGCCGACTGCTTCTCGCCGTTGCGGTTGGCTTTCATCTGCCAGCCCAGACGAGGCATCTCGGTTACGGTTATGAAGTGTTTCTGAAGTTCGCACGTTGTGCTTAAAACGCAAAGGTGTGAGGCCGCAAAAGCAGCGCCCCACACCCGAATTAAGATAATAGTTAGTAAGAGTATTCTTTTCATTTTATTATTTTATTACGCAGGTGAGCGGATTGAGCGATGTTGATGAGGCTGATTTCTTGCCGTCAATCATCACGCTGAGCCCCTTTCCCTGATGGTATCTTGAGCCGTCCTTGTCCCAGATAACCGTTACGATGTGGCCGTGATACAGAACGTTGTCGAGGCAGAAGTAATCGAGTGCGTCGGCCGTGATAAGCGGATTGACCACGAACGAAGTGCCCTCGGCAGGGCGCAAGCCCACTATGCCGGTTATGACAAGGTCGTTGAATGTGCTGTGGTTGTAGTAGAAACTGCGCAGTTGGTCGTCCTTCAGCCATCGTCCCGTCTTTTCGTCGAGATACTCGCCAATGTAGGGTCTGCCGCGGCGATACTGACTCTCAACATAAAGTTTCATCTGCTTGAAGAAAGTCTGCTTGCCAATGCCCTCGGGCATCTTAGCCGACGAGTTCAGGGCGTTTGCCAAGGCTGTGAGCGTCTGTGCCGATGCGAAAGGCCATATTGCGCCGTCCCACTCGCATTTGCCCTCGCCGTGAGTGCGGAACTTAGGGTGGCGGCGCTCGGCGGTTGTAAGACCGAACGGAGCGGAGAATCCCTCCTCGTCGTCAATCTGCTTCCATGCCACGTTGCAACTGTCTGGAATAGTCATGTTTACATACCAAGGCAGATATCCTATAG
Source organism: Bacteroides sp. Ga6A2 (assembly GCF_000702225.1). Classification (NCBI taxonomy): domain Bacteria; kingdom Pseudomonadati; phylum Bacteroidota; class Bacteroidia; order Bacteroidales; family Bacteroidaceae; genus Bacteroides; species Bacteroides sp. Ga6A2. The sequence goes on from NZ_JNKX01000039.1 coordinate 34,402, forward strand.
CCTCGCGAACGCCTGCAAGTGAGTCGATGCGTGAAGTCTCGTAGAAGTGCAGTTTTGTGCTCCAGAGTTTTGTATTTATCAGATTCTGAATAGTGTCAGCCTTTTGGCAGAAGAGTTTCGCGCTGGCATCATCGCCTGCAAGGTTAGCCATCTGCTCCAGAGCCCACGCGTTGCCGTACATATAACTGTTGATGGTTGGACGGGCATATTTCTTTCGGCGTCCGCCGCTGATGCTCTCTTCCATTCCGTCCTGAACATCGCCCTGCCAGTACAAGCCGTTGCTGCGGCGGTGAGTGCTCTCCCAGCGGTAATATTCGTCAGTCAAATCCTTGCGCTTGGCAAGGAGCGAATCTTTCTTGCCATCGACAAGATAACGCTGGTAGATGGCATACGGATTCCACGAACTGAACTTCATCATCTTAGCCATCGGCTTGCTCTCGTTTCCGTGATACCAAGTGCGTATGATTCCGTCGAGGTACTTAGGGTTGCGAAGCCAGCGGCTCTCCATTATGTGGTGACCGACAGCGCACGCAATAAGATTCCATTTGTCTGAATAACTGCGCTTTACAAGGAATTCGGTCATTCCGTATCCGCCATCTGTAAGGCAGATGTGCTTGCGCAGAGTCCACCAACGGTAGTAGTACATCTCCTGAAGGCTCTTGTCTGAACATTCGAACAGCGGAACATTCTCGTTCATCCATGCCCAAGCCTCGCTGTTAGGAATAGCCTGCTGGTTGCTGTCGGCCTCTGCCTCCATCGTGTTGAAGTAATCGACGTAGTGTTTGTAGTCCGAAGCACGGAGAATTGCTGCGTTGCCGAGAGTCTGAGCCGCTTCGGTGTCGGCAGTCTTCACTTCGGAGATTATAAACGAAGCCAGAGGGTCGTTCTCTCCAGCGCGCGGAAGGTCTGTGTCTCTGTCGGCAGGCGTGTCGATGGTTGGCTCGGTGAATCGTGCTCCGGTGCGGAACACAATTCGGCTGACGCTGCGGATTGGCGCGAACAACATACGCAGTCCCACCTTCTTGCCATCGCGATAGATTGTGATATTGCGGTCGTTTGTTGTAAGATGAACGCTCAGATTCAGTTCCTTGCCAGCCTCGTATTTTCCGATGTTGGCATATCGAGCGCCGCCTTTCACCAGAATCTTTCCGTCGGAAGTCAGTTCTATGCGGCTGCCGGCAGTGCCTCTCTCGTCCTGAAACTCGATGATGAACGGCGCAGTTGTCTGTTCAGCCTTCATCTTTATGCTGAAATCAAGTTCCTTGGTGCTTGGAATAACGCGCTCAACCTTTGCCATGTCGAACGGATCTTGGTCTTGCATCAGCAATGAGCCGTTTTTCAGCGATACAGAAGCCCATACTGGCGAGTAGATGTTCCAGTCGGTCATGTCGGCAACGGTCTTGTAAGAAGCGAAGTTGTCGTTGCAGTGTGCCGTTGCCTTCAGACGAACGGGCACGGGCACGCGGCTTACCCAAATATCTTCTTTGTTAACGCTGTATGTAACCCACAGATTCTTGTCGTAAGGCACTCCGTTTCCCTCCTGAATGCCGCGTGTGTACTGAGGACCGAAGCTTTTGTAGTTTCCGCCGTAGCGCATAGGCGTAATCTCGCCGTGAACGAGGTTAAGCGTGGTGTATTCGAGTCCGTCGCTGCTGAGCGAGATGGCAAGTGGCCATCTGTATTCCGATGGGTTGTAGACAGTTGCGTATGTTCCGTCGCTCAGTCTCTGACCCCAAATCTTAGCATTGCTGTTTACGAATCCCTTGGCGCGCTCAACCGGTTCGAGCCATGTCTTTCCGCCGTCGCTGCTGATGCTTGTAAGCGCATGTTTCCATAGGCAGGCTATGCGTCCGTCGGGCAATGTGTACCAGTTAAAAGCCTTGTACGGCTTTCTGAGCGGAATCATAGGCTCGTCTCTGTCGGCCTCCTCAACCCACTGCATTCGTGCCAGCGGACTTGCCAGAAGTTCGTTGCAAGCCTGAACGAATTTCTTGTCCTTAGCCTTTTTATAGTTAGGGAAATCGGTATTCTTCTCGTTGAAGTTATGGTTGTAGTAGATGAAGTAGATAGGACCGAACGTGCCGTCCTTCTTTATCTCTCTTACCACACGGCCTATGCCGTTGCCGTCGTTAGGGTCGTCTTTTTTGTCGAGAGCCACTCCGTAGTTGCCTATTGTAAGAAGTTTACCGTTCTTGGCAACAAAGAAGCCCACTCTCTGGTGCATAATGGCAATAAGGTTGTGCGCCTTGCCCTTGTAGGTCTCTTTGGTGTAGCCTTCGGGCACTTTGTATTCGGGAAATACTATTGTTGGATTAGTCCAGTTGTAGCCGTCGGCAGATGTCATCAGCAGCGTATGTGATGGCGGAATGTGTTCTCCCACAGGGTCGGCAAGATACTGAAGGTAGAATTTGCCGTTCCAGTAGGCAAGCATAGGCTGATGGTTGTATGTCCATCCGTTTCCGTTGGCGGCCGATGGCTTTTCGCGGTTGGCGCGCATAACCTGAATGTTGTGGACGCCGACTACAGGCGTCAGTCGTCCGTCGTGAGCCGAAGGGTCGGCCCACTCGCTTCCTGTGTAGTGAATTTTTTCCTGTGCGTTGATGCTTGTCGAGGCAATCATCAGTGCAGTTATTAAGTATCCTAATTTACTCATCTCTTCTTTTTTGAATCCTCTATCAATTTCTTTACAATCTTCTTTGGTGCCATGAACACCGTGCCGTGCTTGTGCAGTGCCGGAACGTGGATTTCGCTTGTGGCATCGGCAAATGTCTTGAAATCCTTGGTCTTCAGTGCGCCGAAGCGGTTATAGTTGTAATCGTCGTAATATATGTAGTAGTAGCCGTTTATTGCTTTCGATACCGTAGGACCTTCGGTAAGCTTGTGAGTAAGCGAGTCGCTAAGTTCACCGTAAGGACCGTAGGGCGATGAGGCGAAGGCGACCCTCAGGTTGCGTGCCGGACGGGTGTTGTCTTTCAGAACCATCACATACTTCTTCTTTGCCAGTTTCACGATGGTTGCGTCAATCGAACTGAATCCCGGGTCGTAGATAATCTCGGGTTTGCTGAAAGTGCTGAAATCCTTCGTAGTAGTGTAGTAAAGGCGATGATTATTCTTCTCGTCCTCCACTCCTCTGGGATAGCGTCCCGGAATGCACGATGCCCACACAATTACGAACTGCTCTTTCTCGTCGTCGTAGAAAAGTTCGGGTGCCCACACGTTTACGACGTCCTTTTCGCTCTCCATCACCGGAATGGCACGTTGCTCGCTCCAGTTTATAAGGTCTTTGCTCGATGCGTATCCGATGGTGTTGTCGTGTCGCCAGCTCGTTGTCCACACAAAGTGGAACGTTCCGTCGGGGCCTTGAATGATGGAAGGGTCGCGCATAACCTTCTGCTTTCCCACCTGCGGCTTTAGCCATGTTCCGTTGATGCTCGTCCAGTTTATGCCGTCGTTGCTCGTAATGTAGCGCAATCCGTCGGTAGCCGGTTCATTGAATCCGGAGTACATATAGACCTTCTCGCATCCGCACGAGGAGAGCAGAGCCAATAATGATAATTTAATGATTTGTTTAGTATACGTTTGTATGAAAGTCATGGTTACATTTTTACCTATAAAGCATTTGCGCACAAAAATAATACAATTTTTTAAAGAATCTGTAATGTTGACATATTTTTTACGCATAACTGGCAATATCTGTGTCATTTGGATTAGTAATAATATGCAAAGTTATGAATCAATATGCGGAAAAATGCCAAAAAAGTTACTTTCAAGGTAGGGGGAAGGTTCGAGCTAGCAAGACGATAGTAAGACGGTAGCAAGACGGAAGGTTCGAGATGCGTATATTGATGCAATTATGAAACTTGAAAATTTAAAGTTGAAAATCTGGGACTAATAAGGGATAATTTGTAACTGATTTATTCTTTTGGTAAATACAAAATGGTTGGTAGAAAGAAGGTAGATAGAAGGAAGATTCAAGACACATCCAAGCAAGCCGAAAGTAAGGGGGTAGCAAGGGGGTAGCAAGGGGATAGCAAGAAGGTAGCAAGGGGGAAGCAAGGGGGAAGGTTCAACGAAGAATTACAATTCATAATTCACTTGACTTAGAGTTGACAATGGACAATTCAAAATTTATAATTGTAGAAAAAGTGGACTTTTTTGTCTTTTGGTAAATACAAAATAGCGGCAAGGTAGAGGGAAGGTAGAAGGAAGATAGATTCAAGGTACGTCGAAGGTACGTCGAAGCAAGCTGGAAGGTTCGAGAACGATTCGGGGAAAGTCTCAACTGAGTCTGAACAAGGTTGGCGATGACAACATTGTCCCCTCAATGTGCGAAAATCAGGCTTTTGTTTTCAAAATATTGTCAGAAATAGACTTCATTCATAAAATAGTTTGTATATTTACAGCCGTAAAGCACCAATTTAAATTGTGAAAAAAACATACATCACAGCGGCTCAATATACCGCATGAAGCGTTACGGAGTTAAAATGTTGAATTTTATTCCAGATGCTAAAATATGAGAAAAACAATTCTTTTTATCTTGCTGATGTTTGTTGCAGCAAATTCCAACGCGCAAGAGTTAACACACTACCTTGTTTTTACTTTTGAAAAGACTTGGAAGAAAAATCGTTTTTTCTGCGATGGCGGGGATTATCTCTGGATAGTTCCGTTAGATTCTTGTTTTACACGAGTTTCTTATAAGGAAAAAATGATGCCTTTGTTTGTAATAGAGGATGATCTTGACCTTGATTTGATTAAATCTGATAATGGTATGATTGGTATTGGGTATTGGGCAGTAGATGAGTGTGACTACATAAACGAACCAGGTATGAAAATATTGAAGCAGAACCGAAAGTTAGTCCAACAGATAAAAACATACTATACTCATCCAAAGGACGAAAGAACGATTTCTGTTTATATTACTCCAATATTCGCAAATTGTAAGATTCGTGGTTTCGGCATTCATGAATTTCCTGTTTGCACATTCGAAACACCTCCTTTGATTTGGAACGACTTTTGGTCGTTGCCTCAAAAAGATTTAAAGAGAATTATGTACTGCGATTTTGCTGATTTTGATTACATATTTTTTTACAAGTAAGTCTTTTTGCTCGTGATGATTCCATAATCACGATTCATCTGCAATGTAAAGCAGTTCGCCCGGATTCTCGAATCTAAGAGTCTAAAGTCATAAGATACAAATAAACATAAGAAAAATGGAATTAGTAAAAATTAAAATAAAGCGTTTTAAGGAGCTTGTAACAGGCATCCTTTTAGGAAACGGAACACGCTGGTCATTTGTTAGACTTAATGTTGTTGACTATGTATTAGATGGGTTTCAATTTACAAACAAAAGATACATTTCCGACACTTATGAAATAAAAGAAGATACGTTGCAGTATAAAATTCTATCAATAAAGAATAAAGCAAAAGAAATCTTACCCAAGCTATTTTCAGATATCTTGGACGATGACAACCTGCTATGCTCTTTTCTGAAAGAAAAAAATCTATTGATAGCAGTATGTTTGCATCGTGAAGATGTGCTGTATGTGGGTAAAGTAAAAGAAGTAAATTTCAATTTTTTCACATTAGATTCTTACGATACAGAACTAAGAAAAAGTGGCATCATTAAAATAGAGTATAGCAAGGTAAGATATATTCAGATGCAGACAGATTATCTTGATTCTCTTTGTTTAATTTTAGACAAGGAAAATACAAAGTGAACTTTTTTCTTGTAGGTTCACTATCACCAAACCATCTCTCTGTTCTGTGAAATATATCTATGAAACAGGTAAAGGATGGGAAAAACAAGAGTGAAGATTATGAAGAATTTAGTATTTACAATAATTACAATTATTGTCTTTGCCTCATGCACATGGTCAAACATGATTGAGTTTGATGTCAGAAGGCAATGTATAGTTGCTGACGATGCTATAGGAAATCTATGGATTTCGGAACAAGGCGAAAATGATATCGATTACATTGATTTTGAATTAAAGCCAAACCACAAACCTGTAAAAGAGTTTTATCTCGAAAAAATAGACACGAATTATTCCGCACGAGGTGCTAATGCGGAATTATATCCATCTGCTTGTTTTCATCTGCGTAGTAAGAGGGTGTGTCAAAATAGGCACATCCTTTTTTTATATCAAAGCCCCGACTTTCTCAAGCCAGGGCTTCGTTATGTCGTAAAGTTTTCGTATCTTTACAACATGCAATATAAAA
>NZ_JNKX01000040.1:0-37899 GCF_000702225.1 Bacteroides sp. Ga6A2
ACTGATGCTGCCGCTCAACGTGTGCTCAACAATGGTGAACTTGCGGACATCGGCAAGCGAGAGAATATCGACAATAAGGTTGGAATAGTCTTCGAGGCTGTCGATGCACTCGGCATCGAGAACACAGGCGTGCTCGATGCGCGCCACCTGCTTTATTTCTTCGAACAACGGAATATCGCTATCTTCGTAGATTGGGGCTGGCTTCTTGTTGTTTACCTTCTTGGTTGTATCAACCAGCTCCAACTCGGTTTCAGACATCGGAACACCGCTGAATGTCTTTTCCGGCTCGCCTTCCACCTCTTCGAGGACGTGAAGAGTTTTTGTAATTGCATCGTAAAGATAAATCTTTCCGTTAATAAATTCTGGTCTACAATTCTCATAAGCTATATCATAAAAGCGATGGAAATATTTGAACTGTCCAGTTTCTGGGTCTATTGCCGCCAAAAGTGTCAATCCGCAGTCATACAACATACGCCAAAGCAAACCATTGTGAGCAATTACATTTTTCCCTGATGGCCACATTTCATGTCCATCAATCGTAAGCGTTGGGAGTTCTCCTTTATTGCCATACAGATAAAGTTCTCCATTATCCAAGTCTATACGATAAAATACGCTGTTGAAGCAGACATACCCATAGCGTCCGATAATATCGGATCTTAATGCATGGCAAATTGTCTTCCATACAACTTTTCCATCTATAGTCATTCTTACAAAGCCGACATTTGCCAAAACAATCAAATCATTGCCGTAAAATTCGGCTCGATACAAACGCATGTTGGAAGATTTGTAGGTTGGCAATAACAAACGTTTGATTTCGTCTTCAGGAAAAAGACTATCCATTTTTACCTGAAAAATTACATTCATCTTGTCATCTTTCATTTCGTAAATATAAAGATTGTAAAAATCTTTGCAGACAAATGTATTTCCTTTTTTAAAACAAAATTCAATCCAATCGTTCAGATTTGCGACCTTGACACAATTCCAATTTTCCTTACAAAATCGGAGTACGTTTTTTTCGCTAACAACAAATAGAAAATCCTCGTAATCATAAATATCCGTGGCTCTGTACTCATAAGTATAGCTATGAACCTTTTTCAAATTCGGTAAGAAATAGAGAAAGGCTCTATTTCTTTCATTATCTTCCAACAATAAATAATCTCCATTTGTTTCATAAGTAAATTCACGACAATCAAGGCATATTTCACCAACGATTTCAAGATTTTCAAATCGTACTTTCTTGATGACAGTAATGTCTGTAAAAGAATAATCATGAAAGTAAATGTATTCTTTGGTGTTAAACAATTCACCATACTCAAATTTTTTCTGTAATACTTCTTTTAGCATCATTCTATTTTTTCCAAACTAAATATTTTACTAAAATTATCATCATCTGACAAAATGTCACACAAATCTCCCGTTCTGCCGAATTTGTAATTTGGCAGAGAGAAAAACTGGGAATTTGCAATTCCCACCGCAAAAAAACAAGTAATGCGTAGCCGAAGGGACGCAAGCGCCAATAAATCGAGACATGAATTCGGCACAACCTACCTTATTTTCGAACAAAAATAGCAACCTTTGCGCTCAACTCTATACAAACTTTCGCAAAATATGTTATGATTTGCTTACGCATTCCACTATCTTCTTCCACAATTCTGTTGTTCTTATTTATATCTAAAATTCTCATATATTGTTTTTTAGTCCCTTTAGGAACATAATATTTTAATTTTTTATTACCTGCACAATTTATCGCAATGGAAGTGAAACTGCATACGTCCTTTGCTTGAAAATGAATCTCTCTCAAACTATCACATTCACAAAATGCTAAGAATTCAATTATCGATACGCTCTCTGGAATATAAACAGATTTCACTTTTGAACATCCCTTAAAAGATGCATATTTTATGACCTCAACTCCATAAGGTATTTCTAGTTTTTTTGCGGACAGAGCCATCGGACATCTCAACAGTGTTTTCATGTCCTTTGTATAAAGAATGCCATCAACAGACTTGTGATATGGATTTTCTTCATCTACATTTATACTTTTCAACGAATCGCAAAAACAAAAATCATTTTCATTCACAAACAGTGTGCTCGGTATAGTTATGTATTCGAGCGAGCAGCAATCAAAAAAAGCGTCTCTACCAATAAACGTCATTTTATTGGGCATTTTTATATTCTTCAGATTCGTGCATCCGTCAAATGCGTTCATGCCGATACTTTCGACACTATCTGGCAAAATTATTTCTGTAATATTTTTACAATGAGCAAAAGCATAACTGTCTATGTGTTTTATTCCATCTGGAACTTCATAAAGTCCGACGTATGTTTTATCAACACGACTTAGAATTTCTTCTTTGCGTAGAAGCTTTTTAGAGTCAAAATTCAAAATATCCACATTATGCGTCATGAGCAGACTGTTCAACCTGTCTTCTATCATGGAGAAATCCTCTCCTTTTTCCTTTATATGTCGATAATTAGAATTAAGAAGTGAAATCAGCTCTTCAGAAAAAATCCAATCTGTTTTCAATCTCTTATCTTCGTAATTTCTAAGGTCATAATAATGAAATATAAAAATTATAACCAATCGGAATTCCTCATTTGTCAGATTCTGTTTAGACAAAAGTCCTATCAGATCAGACTCAATCATCTTATAAAGAACCTGTTCTTCCAAGTCATTTCTCAAATCAAAAATGTAACAACATGTCCTTGTAAAATCATGTGTTCCCCAGTCTCTATCGAATATAAAATATTCTCCTTTACCGAAAAAGAATTCTCGGAATTCATTTTTCTTGCGCGCTTTTTCGTACAAGTTTTCATCCATAATCATAAACCCAACATAAGATTCTAACGGCTTTTTATTAGTAACTATTGCGCCGCCGTGCGGACTGGCATGATGAATGCCAGCATGAGCGCGAACACTATATACTGGCTGATAAAGCATTTTATTGTACTTCTCAGGCGAGAGTTTATTTCTGTCATTAGACCAAGTTTTTCTGTTGTGTTTAACCTGTTGATATTGAATGATAATGCTTGCAAAAGATTATCGATTGCAAAAATATGGAATATTTCTTTGTTATAGACATTTTTTGCAAGGAATCTGGCAAAAACTTTTGTATTACACAATCATGGATATCGAGTCTGCTGCATTTACGACTTAGGGGCATTATCAAATAGTATCCTAAACAACCATCTCAACCCGAACGAAACCCGAAGACATCCCGAACGAATATGCTCCCACCGTTCTGCCGAATTTCCGCGCTCAACCTATGGTCGCTTGCCACTGAAGGAACTTAGAGACAAGGATTTTATCTTGGCTTAAAATTTCAACTTTCCCATCTTCAACTTCACCATAACCTACCCATCACCTATCCCCTTACTATCCCCTTACTACCCTCTTACTATCCCCTTACTACCCTCTTGCTACCCCCTTGCTATCCCCTTACTATCCCCTTACTATCGACCTACTTCAATTCCACCTAATCTGGCTATACCTTGCATATTTACATATACCCAACATATAGCTTACATATACACAACATATAGCCTACATATACATTACATATACCCTGCATATATCTTACATATAGCCTACATATACCTTGCATATACCTTGCATATACCTTGCGTATAGCTTGCCTCTATCATCCTTCTTCCTACCTTCTTCCTACCTTCTTCCTACCTTCTTCCTACCTTCTTCCTACCTTCTTCCTACCTTCTTCCTACCTTCTATTTTGTATATACTAAACGGACAATTTCTGACGAAATTGTCCGTTATTAATCCTCGGCAATTATGAAAGCAATTTTGAATTATCAATTATGAATTTTGAATTGTTCATTGTCAATTGTCAACTGTGAATTGTCAATTCTGAATAAATTTTCAACTCTCTCTATTTATAGCCGCCTGTTCCTTTTGGCTTGCTTCCCTATACCTTGGACGTATCTTGGACGTATCTTGGACGTACCTTCCCACTATTTTGTATATACCAAAAGAATATTTCATACCATAATTATTCTTTATAAGTCCTCGAGGATTATGAATTCAGAATTGTAATTTTGAATTGTGAATAAAAAAAGCGGACTAAACAACCTGAAAAACACAATGAAAAATGAAAAATCGGGGCTAAAAATGAGTAAAAATAAAAAAAACATATTTTTTTTGCCTTTTTGTTATTTTTTATAACGAAAAATATTTATATTTGCAAAAAGTACTAGTATAACTTAATAGATATTAGAAAAACAATATGGCTATTACAACTGCAGGATTAATAAAATCGTCAGATTCATTTCTACTAAAGAAAATCAGAGCGCAAGATTTCGATGACACACCATTCAATACACAGAACATGTCGTTTCACCTTTGTGTTTCTGCCGAATTTGACATAGACGTAAACAATGTTACTTATCATTTGAAAAAGAACGATATGCTAATTTTGTTTCCAAAAGACACTATCCGAATCTACAACAGCAAAGATGCGGTTGCCTTCGGCTTCTTCATCACCAAGGGATTCTCGGATATTGCCTTCAGGGGAGCAAGTATTCAGGCTAAGCATATTCTCAGAAGCAACAGAGTTTACAAAAACGAGACTGTAAACCTCAAGCGTCTGCTAAAGATGGCATTCCTCTACAAGAAGTGTGCCATGATTATGCCTATAAAGAAGAGACGCACGATGCTTATTGGCAACCTCGTAAACACGGCTATCATCGCCATAGCCAACGACATTAGAAAGAACAACCACGAGAAACTGGAGAACTTCCGCCGCGAAGAGACAAAGGTCAAAGGCTCGTCTATCATCGAGAAATTCATGTATCTCGTCGACATCCACTACAGAGAGGAGCATAAGGTGCAATTCTATGCAAAGAAACTGAAGATTACACCTAACTATCTCACTAATCTGTGCTCCGACTATACCGGAGAGTCGCCTAAGAGCATAATCGAGTCTAAGATTCTAAGTTCGCTGAAAAACGACCTCTTGCATTCCGACTACTCGCTGCAAGAGCTTGCCCAACTGTACCGATTCCCTGACGTTTCGTACATGGGACGCTTCTTCAAGCGCAACGCAGGCTGTACTCCAAATACATTCAGAACTTCAGTCAACTAAAGAAAATGCAAAACTTTATATACGACCCGTTAGGCGAAGGTGAGAGTTACCACATCAGGCAATTCAACAGGCACAACCTCAAGTTGGGCAACACAAGCCCGGCACACCTAAGTTATACACTGTGCACCAGAGGCGAAATCAAGTTCAAACTGAACAACGACGACGATACTGTATATACACTCAACAAATACAGTTGGTTCTGGATTCGTCCGTACGATGTCATCAACGTGATATCGTTCAGCCCCGATGTCCAGATATTCGACCTGACCCTGAATTACAAACTATATCTAAGCACAACTGACGGACTGGAACTCAACCAATTCTTCCTCGACGACGAGAGCAAGCGATTTGTGCGCATGTCGAAAGACCAGTTCAGACACCTGCTGTCGTTCATCAACTATTACAAGGCGATAATAAACCGTCTTGATGCCTACGAAGACAAGGAACGCGTTATGGGCAACTGCCTTTGCAGTACCTCACTACTCTACTCTCTGTCTAACGCCAGCACCCCGGGACAGAACCGAAAGGGACAGAAGATTATAGAACAGTTTATCCGCTTGGTAAACAAGAACTTCAGAGAAGAGCATCAGTTGAGTTTCTACTCGGAAAGACTGATGATTACATCTAACCGCCTGTTCGTTCTGTGCAACGAGCACATTGGCATGGCTCCTAAGAAACTGATAGAATTCAAACTTCTGAGCCACCTGAAGGCAGAACTTCGCGAAACACAATACAAGCTCGCCGACTTGGTTGAACTGTATCACTTCCCTGACCTTTCTTATATGAGCCGATATGTAAAGAAGGAGACGGGCTTGTCGCCAATGGAATACAGAAAAAGGTACGGTTTTAAGCAATGACAAAGAAAGAACTCTACAAAGAGTTTATTGCATACTTCGAAAAGACGATGCCCGTGGTGGAGACAGAACTCCACTACGGCAATCCTTTCGAACTGCTGACAGCCGTAATCTTGTCGGCACAATGTACCGACAAGCGCGTTAACATGGTTACTCCGGCTCTGTTCGAAGCCATGCCAACGCCGCAGATAATGGCAGAGGCTACGCCCGATGCCATATATGAATACATAAAAAGCATTTCTTATCCCAACAACAAGGCAAAGCACCTGCACGGAATGGCAAATATGCTCGTCGGCGAATTTGACGGCGAAGTGCCGTCGGACATCGACAAACTGATGAAACTTCCGGGCGTTGGGCGAAAGACTGCCAATGTTATCCAAGCCGTAATATTCAGCAAGGCAACAATGGCGGTAGATACGCATGTGTTCAGGGTAAGCCACCGAATCGGACTCGTTTCGGACAAGTGCACCACACCCTACAGCGTAGAAAAGGAACTGACCAAAAACATACCCGACGATATTATCCCAAAGGCACACCACTGGCTTATTTTGCACGGCAGATATACCTGCATGGCACGAAAGCCGTTGTGCGACAAGTGCGGTTTGAAAATGCTATGCAAGCATTACAAAACAGAATTTAAAGTAAGAAAAACGGTATAAAAAATTTCATTTTTCAAGCCGAACAGCACTTTTTATACATTTTTTAATACACACATTCATAGTTAATTTTTACTTTTGTGGCAACAAAAAACAAAGAATTAATTTTAAATTTAAATAATAGAAATTATGACTATTGACAATTACAAATTTGCTGGCAAGAAGGCAATCGTACGTGTTGACTTCAATGTGCCATTGGATGAGAATGGTAAGATTACTGACGATACTCGTATCAAGGGTGCCCTTCCTACACTTAAGAAGATTCTTAACGACGGCGGTGCTCTAATCATCATGTCTCACATGGGTAAACCAAAAGGAAAGGTAAACCCTAAGATGTCTCTTGGTCAGATTTCTGACGCTGTTGCTGCAGCTCTTAACGCTCCTGTTAAGTTCGTTGCTGACTGCGCTAAGGCTCAGGCTGAGGCTGCAGCCCTTAAGGCTGGCGAGGTTCTTCTTCTCGAAAACCTTCGTTTCTACGCTGAGGAAGAGGGCAAGCCAGTAGGTATCGACAAGGAAGATCCTGCATACGAGGCTGCTAAGAAGGAGATGAAGGCTAAGCAGAAGGAATTCGCTAAGACTCTTGCTTCTTATGCTGACTGCTACGTTATGGATGCATTCGGTACTGCACACCGCAAGCACGCTTCAACAGCAGTTATCGCAGACTACTTCGACGCTGACAACAAGATGCTTGGCTACCTTATGGAGAAAGAGGTTCAGGCTGTTGACAACGTTCTTTCAAACATCAAGCGTCCATTCGTTGCAATCATGGGTGGTTCTAAGGTATCTTCTAAGATTGGTATCATCGAGAACCTTCTTGGCAAGGTTGACAAACTCATCCTCTGCGGTGGTATGACATACACATTCTCTAAGGCTCACAATGGTGAGATTGGCGATTCAATCGTAGAGCTTGACAAACTTGACGTTGCTCTTGGCGTTGAGGAGTTGGCTAAGAAGAATGGCGTTGAGCTTGTTCTTGGTACTGACTGTACTGCAACTAACGGTCTTGACTTCGGTACAATGAGCGTTAAGGCTGGTGCTGAGATCATCAACTGCCCATCAAACAAGGTTCCTGCTGGTTTCGAGGGTGTTGACGCTGGTCCAGAGAGCCAGAAGGCATTCGCAGAGGCTATCAAGGGTGCTAAGACAATCCTTTGGAACGGTCCTGCCGGCGTATTCGAGTGCGACTCATTCACAGCTGGTAGCCGTGCAATCGGCGACGCTATCGCTCAGGCAACTGCCGAGGGCGCATTCTCACTCATCGGTGGTGGCGACTCTGTTGCTTGCGTAAACAAGTTCGGCTTGGCTGACAAGGTTTCTTACATCTCAACTGGTGGTGGCGCTCTTCTTGAGGCTATCGAGGGTAAGGTTCTTCCAGGTGTAGCAGCAATCAAGGGTGAGTAATAATACTCATTCTTCTACAAAAAGATAAAATAATAATAAGGGTGACCCGCAAAAAGCGGGTTGCCCTTTAGTTCGTATTAGAAACTATATGAAGAGACTGCCATATTTATTTCTCATTATAGCAATTTTGGCTGCGGCTTGCAGCAAGGAAACAAAGAAAACCGAAGTAAAAAAAGCGAAAGCCGACGACTCGGCAAGTCTGAAAGTCGCACTCGTGCCTATCTCTGCCACCGTTCCGTTCTATGTGGCTCAGCAACTTGGCATTTACGACTCGCTTAAAGCAGACATCAAACTCATCAGATACGGAGCAGCCATCGATGCTGATACCGCCTTTGCAAACGCAACCGTCGACGGTATGAGCACAGATGTCGTGAGAGCAATTCTGCTTAACAACAAGCGCGGACTTTACTTTGTAATGGCACTCGAAAACAAATACACGCTCATTACTCCTCACGACCTACGTCTGAAGAACGTGAAGGACATAAAAGAGCGTCTTATTGCCATGACGCGCTACTCGGCTGTCGATTACATCGTAGACAAGTCGCTCGCCACGGCTAAATACGGTCCTGAAGATGCAAACAAAGTTCAGATTAACAATCTGGTTATAAGATTGCAGATGCTTCAGAACACGCAGGTTGATGCCGCCCTTCTGCCCGAACCATACGCGCAGTTGCCTCTGATTGCCAGCGACAGAGCCATTATCAGCAGTAGCGACCTTTCTGTCTGTACCGACGGAATGATTTTCAGCAAGGAAAGCATCAGCAAGAAGGAAGAGCAAATCAGGAACTTGATTAAGGGCTACAATCTTGCCGTTGAATATATGAACAGTCATCCCTACAAGGAATGGTCTAAATATGCGGCAAAACATCTTGGACTGGAGCAGAATGTCGTAGATACGCTTTCAATTAAGGGGCACGTGGCTGTAAAGATGCAGCAAAAAGACATCGACGCACCTCTCGAATGGATGAAAGGCAAGAAACTGATTGACAAAAAGGCATCGGCTCCACAACTTACAAACGACAAGTTTGTTGAATAATCTTCTTACAAAATGAGAAATACCACAATCTCGATATGCAAGGCTCTCGCCATTATCTGCATGGTTATAGGACATGCCGACAGTCCGCACTATCTGATGAATTTCATCTACCTGTGGCACATGCCGCTGTTCTTCATAACCGCCGGGTATTTCTTCAGCACAAAGTATCTGAACGACGAAATAACCTTCATCAAGAAGCGCGTAAAAAGCCTTTACATTCCTTTCGTAAAGTGGAGCGTAATCGTTCTTCTGCTTAATCCGCTGTTCTTTGCAACGGGCTTTCTGAACGAGCATTTCGGTAATCCGGGTGGCGGAGTAACACATCCACTAAACGCCAAGCAGATGTTGCAGAGTTTCGTCGACATCATCTTTACAATGGGCGGATACGATGTCTTCCTTCTGTCGGCATTTTGGTTTTTCAGAGCCTTGCTGGTGGCAAGCATCGGCTATCTCGTTCTGTTCAAACTGTTCAAGAAAGTTCCGTATATCAGACTAAACGAGACGTGCGTTGTGTGCGCCATCTGCCTAACGGCTTACGTTTTCGTTCTCTTTAAATTCGGATTCGGAATTAAGTACAGATGCATAAACCAAGGAGGATACCGCGACTTGATGGGCATCTTCTTTATGGGAATAGGCTTTCTGTTCAGAAAATACGAAGGATACATCAAGCGATACCCCATCGCCATTGGCATCGTATGCCTTGCCGCTACGCTGGTATTCACCTTCTGGTTTGGCACGAGTATGAGTCTTAACAGCAAACTGAAGCACGTTTACCGTCTGCCGTTTGCAGCAACCGCCGGATTCACGTTTGTCTACATTTTATCAAGTTACATCGACAAGACTTCGGGTTGGGCAAAAAGGTTTCTCGTCTACTGCGGAGACCACTCGTTACAGATTATGATTTGGCATATCTTTGCATACAAGATCGTTGCCCTGTTGCAGATTTTCGTCTGGAATCTTGAATGGGAACAGATTGGCTGCCACATGGTTATCCACAATGCAGAGACCAGCAATTATCTATGGATTTTATACTCAATAGCAGGCGTGTGCATTCCGCTTGCGTGGAAATATTATTACGACAAAATATGTACAAAACACTTTTTACGCTCATCATCGCAATCTTAGTTACATCGTGCAACAATAACAAAAGCCTGCATTTCGTAATTCTCGGACAGTATGCCGACATCGACACAGGCATGGTATATCTTACACACTACACGGCACACAATTTTAAGGTTGTAGACAGCACGATAGTGCATCACGACGGCTCTTTCAAATTCGAAGGCGATGCTCCAGCCCCCGAACTTTACGGCATAAGCGTTATTCGCAACACGCGGAGACCGGCTTCGTTCTTTGTTGAGGACGATACGATGTGCGTTAAGGTTTGGGAAAGCTGCAACGACATAACCGTTCAACACTCCGAAATAAACGACATCTATCTGCGGAATAAGCTTCAGGTCTACGATTATAGCTTCAACATTGACAGTTTCGTAAACGAGCATCCCGAATCGCCCGTAACGGCTTATTTTCTATCGAGAGAACTGAGCAGCCGACTCGATGCCGACAAACTTCAGGAATACAGAAACAAACTGTCGTCAGACCTCGACGAATGTGTTTATGTAAAGAAAATCGAGAGTCTGATTGAGAACATGCAGAATCTGCGGCCGGGTACAGAGGCAAAGGATTTCAAGGCAAAAGATATCAACGGAAATGCCGTAAGTCTGTCGGCTTTGCGAGGCAAAAAGGTGATTCTACACTTCTGGGCAAGCTGGTGCTCCGACTGCCGTCAAGAGCTATCGGCAATGCGAAACATCTACAGAAGCAGCGATAAGAACAAGCTAAAAATCATCGGAATAAGCATAAACTCAAATATTCCAGAACTAAGAGAATTCATCAGCAAGAACGAGATTGAATGGCAGCAAGTCTGCGACGAAAAAGAATGGATGTCGCCAATAGCGCAGCGATATGCCGTGCGAGCCGTTCCAACGCTGGTTGTGATTGATGAGAAAGGAAAGATTGTAACCTCGGGCAACTCGGTGAACGAGATTGAAAAAGCCCTTAAATAAACGGTCCGAGCAGGTAGCCAAACCAAGCTACAAACTTCTTCAGAAAAGGCTTTTTCTTCCAATGCTTTGAAGTCTGCCTTACGCTGTGCAGCTTGTCAATCTCGTACATATCCGAAAGTTCCTTAGTAACGCCCTTGTCGATGAAAAGCGCGTTTATCTCGTAGTCGAACTTCAGACTTCGCGAATCGAGATTTGCCGAGCCGATTGTACAGAAAAGGTCATCAACCATCATTATTTTTGAGTGATGGAAGCCGTTCTGATAAAGATAATACTGCGCGCCCTTCTTGCGGAGTTTGTTTGCCACATAGAATCCGGCATCGGGCGTTAGCGGAATGTCGCTCTTTGCCGAAAGCATAATCTGAACGTCGACACCTCTCTTCAGCGCGCGCTTTATCGCCTTCTTTATCGAAGGACAAGGAACAAAGTACGGGCTGATAATCTGTATCTTATACTGCGCCGCATCAATTGCCTCGATATACATCTGACGCATAATCTTTGGCTGAATTACAGGAAGGCGCGAAACAACACCAACCATAACATCGGTGTGAAGGCTATCGTTAAACTCATCTGGCAAGAAGGAGCGTTCAACGCTGTCGATGCCGCAATAATACTTTGCACCGTGGATATTCTGTCTTGTCAGCGTGTTCCAGTTTCCAAAAAATGTCTTCTGATACTCGTTTATAACCGGACCTTGAACACGGAAATGCATATCGCGCCACGGACCAATCTTTGGCAATCCGTCAACATAATAGTCGGCAACATTCATTCCGCCAGAATAAGCCACCTTGCCGTCAATCACCACAATCTTGCGATGGTCGTGACGCCACACATGATTCACCCACGGAAACTTAATCTTGTCGAACTCACGGATTTCTATGCCCCACCCTTCGATAGTTTTCAGATGCTTTTTCTTCAAAGGACGGCTGTTGCTCATATTTCCGAAGGAATCGTAGATGGCACGCACCTCTACGCCATTGGCACTGCGCTCTGCCAAATGCCAGAAGAGTCGCTTGGCAATAGAATCGTTTCGGAAATTGAAGTAATCGAGGTGGACGCTGCTCTCTGCCAGACTAATAGCCTTGAGCATATCATGAAATTTGGCCGAACCGCTTTTCAGAAGTTTTACCTGATTGTGCTTGTAGAACTTAACACCAGCCTGACGCATCTTCTCAACGATAATAGAATCGCTCGTCTGCACAACAGCAGAATCGCATGTCATCTCCTGAGCCGAAGATGACATAGCACAAAATAAGAACGATATTATTATCAAGATTCTCGCCATACGAATGATTATACACAAAAACCTCGCAAAGATACAAAAAAAGCGGAAGATTCAGAACCTTCCGCCTTAAAACCTTATATTAAACTTTTTATTTGTTCTCACCACATTCGCAGCCGATAACCTTCCAGATTCCGGCAGCAATGGCAGCACCAACAAACGGACCTACAATGAATATCCAAATCTGTGAAAGAGCCTCACCACCTTGGAACACAGCAGGAGCGATTGAACGCGCTGGGTTTACAGATGTACCTGTAATGTTGATGCACGCAAGATGTACAAGAATCAAAGACAGACCAATTGCAAGACCTGCAAAATTGCCTGCGCCCTTCTTGCTGTCGGTTGTACCAAGAACAACGAGTACAAATACACAAGTAAATACAATCTCGGCAATCAAACCACCCATTGTAGATACATTTGCCTGCAAAGCATTTGCACCAGTCTCGGTTCCTCCAAATGTAACCTCATGAGCGATAAGCGCAAGAAGTGCAGAGCCGATAAACGCTCCGATTACCTGAAATACCATATACATGCAAGCGTCCTTTACACCAATACGCTTTGTCAGAAGGCATCCGAGAGTGATTGCCGGATTGATATGGCAACCCGAAATGCCACCAATTGTATAAGCCATAGCAACTACAGCCAAGCCGAAAGCCATAGCCGTTCCAACTACCGATGCTGTATCAGAACCACAATTCAATGCAGCCGCAGTTCCGCAGCCCATGAGCACGAGCACTGCCGTACCCACCATTTCTGCTAAATATCTCTTCATTATATAAAAGGTTAAATTGTTAATAATTTGCCTATTTTTGCATAGACCGATAGCAAAGATAAAATAAAAAACATGAAAAACAAAAGAAAAGGACCAAAATAATGTCACTCTACCTTTATTGTTTCTGATGCTGATTTCAAGCCAGCACCCTTAACCGTAAGGCTTATGTCTCCTGTTTTTTCTGATGACTGTACAACGACAACCAGCTGTCCTCCAAAGGCTTTCATGCGTGGCTGAGTAAAGACTTCGGTAGATGTAGCATCACCGTTACATGCTCCTCTGAATCGTCCGCTTCCCTTCACGCTGAACTGTAGTTGGTTTGTTGCCGCAGGACAGAGATTTCCGTCCTTGTCTACAACGCTTGCTGTAATGAATGCAAGTTCTTCGCCATCGGCTTTCAGAATTTTTGTATCAGTATCGAGTTTTATATGATGCGGTTTGCCAGCCGTCTTAACTTCCTCGCTCGCAACAGCCTTGCCGTCAGCATCATAAGCAACAACCTTAATGCTTCCCGGGGTGTAAACGACATCGTCCCAATGCAATCGGTATCTTTTCATCAAGTCCGAAGCGTCCTTCTTCTTTCGTCCCATGCTCTTTCCATTTACAAACAGTTCAGCCTCGGGATAAGATGTGTAGCAATATACCGGAATCGTATCATTCTCCTTGCCGTTCCACGTCCAATGCGGAAGCAGATGAAGCGTAGGCTTCTCTGTGTTCCAACGGCTACGGTACAGATAATAGCGGTCTTTTGGCAGTCCGGCAAGATCGAGAATGCCGAAATAACTGCTTCGACTTGGCCAGTATTCATCGTATGGAGTTGGCTCACCCAGATAGTCGAATCCAGTCCACACGAACTCGCCTACAACCCAACTCTTGTCATCCTGAAGTTCGTAGTCCTTCTCTGGAATATTGCTCCAGTTGCAGGCCTCAAGGTCGTAACTTGAGCACTGGCCGTCGGGATAAGTTACGTTTTCGCCATACTTAACAGGGAACTTATAAACGCCTCTCGAACTAACGGTCGAAGCCGTCTCGCTTCCGAGGATAAAGCCGTGAGGACAAGCATCATACGCCAACTGATATTTGTGCGTACGATAGTTAAGTCCCGGCACATCGAGCGTCTGAATGAAACCATTCTTTACGGCAGCATCAACGCGGTCGCAGCCGGCTGTTACCGGGCGCGAAGGGTCGAGAGCATGCATCAAATCGACAAGTCGCTTGGCAATCTTGCTTCCCTTCGAGCTTCCCTGCTCCGGAATCTCATTTCCGATGCTCCACAGCACAATCGAAGGGTGATTTTTGTGGCAGAGAACAAGGTTTGTCAAATCCTTTTCAACCCAATTGTCGAAATACAGATGATAGCCGTTCTTGCACTTCGGATAAATCCACTCGTCGAAGCTCTCTGCCATGACCATCATTCCAAGTGAATCGCAGATTTCCATCTGCCAAGGCGAAGGAATGTTGTGCGATGTTCGGATGGCATCGCAGCCCATCTCCTTCAGCAGTTTTATCTGACGGATGAGAGCCGACTTGTTTATCGCCGTACCGATTGGTCCTAAATCGTGGTGAAGGCAAACGCCCTTGAACTTGCGCGACACTCCGTTAAGTTGAAAGCCTTTCTCTGCCGAGAAACTTATACTTCGAATACCGAAAGGGGTTACTACGCGGTCAATCTCCTTGCCATCTTTCTTAACGATGGTGAGAAGTTTGTACATATTCGGCGTCTCGGGCGACCATAATTTTGGATTTTTCACTTCAATCTGAGCCGATGCGCTTCCGTCGCTAAAACTCTTTGTTTGGGACAGACAATCAGCATCTCCGCCGATTATTCTGTTTTCTACAACTACGCCTGCCTCGGTTTTATTCAGTTCTGTCTTTACCGAAACAATAGCATTATTTGTTGGAAGAATCTGCGAAGTAACGGTTACGCCCCATGGCTTTACAGCCAAATCCTGCGTCTGAATAAGGCAGACTGGACGATAGATTCCAGCACCGGGATACCAGCGCGAACTCATAGCCACGTTCTCGGCTCTTACAGCCAAGGTATTCGAACCGCTTCGGTCTACTGCCGATGTAACGTCCAACACAAACGGAGTGTAGCCGTACTTCCACTCGCCCACCTTCTTGCCATTCAGATAGACTTCTGGACAACTCATCACGCCATCGAATACGAGAAGCGTACGCTGATAACCGGCATCAACCTTGAAAGTCGTTCTGTACCAGCCAGTTCCAATATAAGGAAGTGCGCCAGTTCGTCCTGTTTTTTCGGTCGATTCTTTCTCGCCGTTTTGTTCTATGGCAACCTTCTGAATATCAATCTCTTTACTAAACGGACCGTTTATAGCCCAATCGTGAGGCACAACGACATTTTTCCACTTTGAGTCGTTGAAAGTTGTGTTCTGCGCTCCCTCAACATCTTCGTTTGCAAATTTCCAGTTACGGATTAAAGTCTCTGTTCGTTGCGAAAAGGCACTCACCGACGAGGCGAGAGCCAACGCAATTAAGCATTTTCTGTACATCATTTCACCAAAATCTTCTTGTAAGAATTATCACTCATCTTAATTATGTTTATACCTTTCGTTGGATTTTTAATCTTTCTACCCTGAATGTCGTAACGCTCCGTTTCGTATATTTCAGAAGTCGACGAAACATTCTGCACAGCCGTTGTTGTCGTATTGAAGGCGGCAAACTTGGTTATGGCATCAACGGCATTGCCAGTTTTGTTGTTAAACAAGCCTCGATTTGTCCAACCATCAAGCAAATCAGTCCAGCCAAGCGATGCCGACTCGTTTTCCTCTGGGAACCAGTAGTACAAGCCCTTAACACGATCGTGCGTATTCAGTTTTGCCACAAGTTGCTCGATGAAAAGACTTTGTCCGCTTTCTGTTGCAGGCCAAATACTCTGACAGTCATACTTGGCATCCGTTGGATAATAAGCAGTATTGTAGCCGGTCTCCATTATCATTATCGTCTTGTCGGTAGCCTCTTCAATCTTGTTCAGAGCCGTTTCGAGATATGCCAGATTGCCGTGATACATAGGGTAATAGCTAAGTCCGAAGATGTCGTAATCGACCTCGTACTGCTTCATGTAATTGGCGAACTTGGCACAGTTTAAAGGCTGAGGAACTCGCTCGATGTGAAGAATAATCTTGGCAGATGGGCAGACCTCGCGACAAGCCTTTCCTGCGCTTTTCAGCATGGCTGCAAACTTGTCCCAATTCTTATCAGACAAATAATCAACAAACAGACCTGACGAGCTTGAATACATCAGTCCGTAAGAAATCTCGTTTCCTGTCTGAATCATATCAGGAACAACACCTTCGTTTACAAAATCTTCGAGAACCTCCTTTGTATAAGAATACAGTTTTTCGGTATATTCATCAACAGAAAGGTTGCCCCACTCTGCCGGAACGCTCTGCGCTGCCGGGTCCGCCCACGTGTCGGAATAATGAAAGTCGAGGACGAACGAAAGACCGGCGTCCTTTATCCTCTTTCCGAGTTTCTTTACATAGTCGATGTCCTGAATCACCGCTTTCTGCATCGTCGGGTTTACGAACAGACGCACGCGCATCGAGTTCATTCCGTACTTTTTCAGAAGCGACAGCACATCGCTCTGCGTTCCATCAATGTCTTTGTAAGTTACCTGATGTCCGGCTTCGGAAATTGTTTCGTAAGCAGTTAGCATTGAGATATCAGCTCCGAGATACTTCTCGCTGTTCTGCGCCTTTGCGCAAGCCATGCCACACAGCAGGGCTAATGATAAAGCTAATTTTCGTGTCATTAGATTAACAGTTATTTTTTGATTTTGTTATTAAAGTTATACGTTTACAAAAATAACTTATTTTGCGATAATCGGCAAATAAAAGGCAGAGTTTTATCAATAAAAAATCGGCTCTAACGAATTAGAACCGACCTATACTTTAAACATATTTCAAATTAAAAATCACTTCGCCGTGAATACCATCTGTGCGATGCTTCCTTGTGAATCGGTAATGTAATTGATGCTTATTTTTAGCTTGTCGTATTCGAAGGTAACCAGTTTGCCCTGTTCCTGCTTATCTGAATAAGCACTACGATTCAACTTTGTCAACTTGTCGGCATACCACTCAGCAGCAATATCACCTGTCATCGACATAGTTTCGCTAACCATAACTCCACCTTTCATTGTGACAATCATCATGTCGCCATTCTTGTAATAAACTTCGTCATTGCCATTTGGATCTCCCTGCCATAACTTAAGGCTCGGGAACATTTTTTTTACATCCGATAAACTCCTACCAATATGATTTGTCGGTATTCCATCTTCAGTTTGTGCAAATGAACTCAACGACATAAAAAGAGCCAACAGTATAATCAAATATCTCTTCATTTTACCTATAATTTTACATGTGACCAAATTCACGTGGCAAATATATAAAAAAAAATCCAACTACAACGACAAACTGTTAAAAAAAACTAAAATTGTTAAAATTGTCACCTTTTATCCATCATTTCCTTACGCAACCGACTGATGTTATTCTCAACATCAGCAGCGTTTTCCACGCCATATTTCAAGGCGAGTTCCCAGTTTTCAAGAGCCTGTTTATCGTTGCGATTATTATAATTTATAGTTCCCATTTCGCGATAGCAATCACCCTTGAATCTGCCCTCGTCATCGAGTTCCATAAACTTTTTGTAGGCATCAATTGTTCCGGCGCGGAATGCCTCGGCATAAAGTTTCTTCAGGATATCGGGGAATTCCTTTCCTTCGGTGTTGAGCGTGCCCTCGTATCCCTTCCACGAGAATTTCGCAACGCCACCCTTATATTCCTCAATCTTGTCGTATCTGATACCTGTGAGGAGTTTACCTTTATCTGAAATGACGGCATACTTTCCGCCAAGACTTACGGGCGCAACCCCGTCGCCGGTAAACTCGCCAATCATATCGAACATCGTGAAGTTGCCCATGCGTCCGGTAAGGTCGATAAGTTGAAACTTGCCGTTCTTTCGCGCCACAAGAGCCTCATCGCCGTTGATGCTGATTTCGTCGTACTCGCAAGCCACGGTCTTAACGCCCTGCTTGTCTACTATTCCAAACTTGCCGTTCTGCTGAACGATATAGCAGTTGTAGGCATCGTATGCCATCTCGTAAGCAGGTGTAATAATCCACTTGGCTGCATCCTCATCGAATACGCCATACTTGCTTCCCTCCTGTTTCAGACTTGTATTTTTTGAAGGAATCTCGGCTGAGACAGTTTTCGATGACACCTTATTATATGAATCCTCGAAGCACTGAAGAGCCGCATCGTATCTCATGCTCTCGCGATAGGCATCTGCCTGAAGCACAGCCTTTCCCCACTTCTTGCCGTTAAGAACGTCGGAAGCAGATTTTTCGACGCACGGGATGATTTCGACATTGCTTAAATCTATCGCACCGTACTTTCCGTTCTTCTTCACCACTATCAGAAGCGATTCGAGGAACTTGTTAATCTCGTCGTAAACACAAGGAATGACTTCCGTTCCGCAAAGGTCAATGACGCCGAAGCGTCCGTCTTGCGAAACGATGTAGCCCTGAACCTTTCGGTTTCCGTAGAATGTCTTGTCGAAATATTCCATCGTATCAAACTTGGGCGATACGACATATTTTCCTTCGGCATCAATCAACCCTGTTTTTCCTGAAACAGTTACGATGCCCACGCCGTTTACAAAATCGGCTGCGCCATCGTACTGCGGCTGAAGATACCATTTTAGTGTCAGTTCGTCTCGGTATCCGTACTTTCCGTTTGCACACTTAACAGCCATAAGTTCCTGTGCATTGGCTGCAGCAGAGAGAAGCATTGCGGCAACGGCTACAAAATATCGTGTTTTCATGCTGTAAAGGGTTTATTTAATTATATTTTTCCACTGAGAATAAGTCATTGCCTCGACCTTGGTTTCAACTTTTTTCGGCAAAGAGGCAAAGAAGTTAAATCCTGTAATCTTTTCAACCTCGTCGACCGACATTGCGTACGAATCGAAATTTGACATGTTGCGTCCGTCGTTTATGAAAACGAAGCCTATGGCGCACGGATTGTCGCCCATGCAAAGCAGAACCTTGAAGAATCTGTCGGGAACGGCTACGCGCATCTTGCTTGCCGAGCGTTTGTTGCGTATTGTCTTGACCGGAGTCTTATCGAATATCGGACCGCAGCACTGATAAATCGGACCATATTTCTTAGCCCAGTCGCGAACCGAATTTTCGAGGTCGTTCCAGTCGCCGCGGTTCAATTCAGGAGTCTGAGGACAGATATTTGTCATGTAGAACGACTCCATCATTGCGGTGGCATTCCATTTGTTATCGGCAGCAGGGCACATGTGTCCGCGGTCGTATCCGCTGCCCGAATACACCTGTTTCGTAACAGCCTCGGTAACGCTCAAATCAGGGTCGGGCAAGAAATCGTTTGTACGCTCGTTCTTGCCTTTTATTCGCTGCTTTGTCGTTACCCAAGCCACCCATTTCGGAACTCTCTTCTCGGCATCGTAGACGAAAGTATAGCCAATGCGCTCGGTTCGTTTTTCGGTCTTATCTGCCCTTGCAGGCAGTTCAAGACCCTTCTGCACGCCGGCAAAAGCATCAACTGTCTGTTTAGGAGCGTTGTCTGCCTGAGATTTCTTTTCAGAAGCCGGCTTGCTTGCGGTTTTCTGCTCGATTACGCTCGGCGAAGGATTATTTTCAGCCATTTTTTCGCGCAAATCCTCGTTCAGAGCCTTAGCATTGCGGTCGAT
The DNA here is from genome assembly GCF_000702225.1 of Bacteroides sp. Ga6A2. Lineage (NCBI taxonomy): Bacteria > Pseudomonadati > Bacteroidota > Bacteroidia > Bacteroidales > Bacteroidaceae > Bacteroides > Bacteroides sp. Ga6A2. Next base: position 19,905 of record NZ_JNKX01000040.1, read on the forward strand.
ATTGTTTGCACAGTCGAACGAACCGAAAGACATGAAAGCCACGCATCCGGCAATAAGTCCGAGATGATAGTTGCTTAACTTAAAAGGTCTTTTCTTCATTTTCCTATTAAGATTTATCAGTGTTTGAACATCGCCGCCATTGCGCGCTTGTCCTCGCGTTCCTTTATACTCTGACGTTTGTCGAACTCCTTTTTACCGCGTGCCAAAGCCACAACCACCTTGCACAGTCCCTTGTCGTTGATGAACATTCGGGTTGGCACGATGGTGAATCCCGGATTCTTACATTCTTCCTGAAGGTTGCGTAGTTCTTTCTTGTTTAGCAGAAGTTTGCGCTCGCGACGCGCGTTGTGATTGTTGTAAGAACCGTAGAAATATTCAGAAATATTCATGTTCTTAACCCACAACTCGCCGTTGTTGAAATAACAGAAAGTATCCACCAGACTTGCCTTTCCAAGTCTGATAGATTTAATTTCCGTGCCGGTCAGGACGATTCCGGCAGTGTATGTGTCGACGAACTCGAAGTCGAACGAAGCTCGTCTGTTTTTTATGTTTACTTCGCTTTTATTCTTTAATTGCTGTTTAGCCATAAATCAATAAGGAAGATTAAAGCACTTGCTTGACGCCTTAAATGTTAGTTTCTTGGTTGTTGCAAACGTATTGTCAACCTTTGTTCCAGCTGTCGAACTTACTCTCGCATCAACACAGACGATGATAGAGTCGTGGTCGGCAAATTTTGCCTTCAGCTCTTGGTCGTTATAGATTCCGAAACAGAGAGTCATATCGGCAGACATGTTTGTCTTGTCATCGTCAGAAATGTTGTAGTCGTAAAGCAGATGAAGCTTCAGAGTATCGTCTACGACATCGATATTCTTGTTGAATGCGAGATTCATCTTCGGATTTACATCATACTTGTAAGGTGCAGTAATGTTGATATTCACAAAGCCCGGATCGACCCATAACTGAGTCAACTGAGTGATTGAGTCGTTTTTCTCGACCACGCTCACAAGCGTATCGAGGCTTTCGATATTCTTTGCATCGTACATCGGAGTACACTCAAGAAAATCAACATAATACTTCTTTCCTGCCTCGGCTGCAGAAAGATCGTCCTTTGACGAGAACTTGATGAATCCGCGGCGGCCAGTCATAAGATATGCAAGCGTTTCAGAATTAAGGTTCTGCGGAACGAAGATTGCACCGTTTGAGGCATAGAAATAGATAGGCTCCATTGCATTGCCCGACTGTTTGATTGTCATTGCGCCGAAGTAAACAATCTCGTCTGCTTCGCCATCACCAAGACATGATGTCATCGTTGTGGTTATGAAAGCTGCAACCACGAGCAGCATCAACTTTAATTTTTTCATTTGTCAGGTTTTTATTTTTCTATTGTTATGAAATCATCCATGTGCTCATCTACGTAGTAGGCGATGGTTGCGGTAACCTCCTCCTCCATTTCAATGAACTTGTCGTCGAGGTCGTCGAACTCCTCGAACTTCTCGAACAGAGCCATAAACTCATCGTCAGAACATTCCTTCGTCAGTTCGTCCTTATGCTCATCGTACAGTTTCTTGCCCTTGTACACAAGCTTTGAGAAGTCGTGAGCACCGAAAAGTCGCATTGCCTTTGCAAACGGATTGTCGAAGATGAACGGTCCCCATCCATTATGTATAAGTTGCACGAAGCCGCCGTCCATCACCTCCTCGCGGAAAAAGTGATAAGCCAGAAGAGTAATCTGGTTTCCGTTTAGCAGAGGCATCGTCTCGGCATTCAGCTCGCCGCCCACAGCATTGAGATAGGCATCGATGAAACACTGCAAGAAAGCGTCCATGCCCTCTTCGGCAGCCTTTGCCAAATCTTTGTCTTTTACAACTATTTTGTTCATTATAAAATGCGTATTACTAAAAAAACTCAGCAAAGAAACAACTTTTTTGTGTTATTTCAAAACTTTTCACTAATATTGCACACATTATTTAACAAACCAAAACAAAAAAAATGTTTAGCGAACAGATGAAAAGAACATATCTGATGTTTTTACTAACTACTTCCCTATCTCTGCATGCACAGATGTCGGTGTTCGATGCCAACAAGCCTGTTGGATTTGCCACCGTTGGAGGCGGAACAACCGGAGGAGAAGGAGGCGGTTGCATAACGGTTACATCGGCAGATGAACTGAAAAAGGCAATGAAAGGCAGCAATCCGACGATAATTTACATTAAAGGAGAAATAAACACAGATGCGCAGATTAGCATAAACAACGCAGCCAACAAAACCGTGATAGGACTTCCCGGCGCGGCTCTGACCAACCTCAAGCACAGCGACTCGAAAGATGAGACCGGAATTCTTGCGCTGAAATCGTGCAAGAACATTATTCTGCGCAACATTACGTTCAAGGCTTCGGGAGCGTACGATATTGACGGCCGCGACAATCTGTGGCTAAGCGAAACGACAAACTGCTGGATAGACCACTGCGACTTTCAGGACGGCGTTGACGGCAATCTGGACATCTCAAACGCATCGGACAACATTTCGGTTACATGGTGCCGCTTCCGCTATCTTAAAGCGCCTTACAAGGGCGGCAGCGGCGGCTCGGACGACCATCGTTTCTCGTCGCTCATAGGAAGTAGCGACAAGAATGTTGCCGACACCGACAAACTTAACGTAACATTCCAGTTCTGCTGGTGGGACGAAGGCTGCCGCGAACGTATGCCGCGAGTAAGATTCGGCAAGATACACATCATCAACTGTTTGTATAACAGCACGGTTGCCAACTACTGCATAGGCGCAGGACACAAGTCGAGCGTCTTTGTAGAGAGCACATCGTTCGTAAACATCAACTCGAAGAAAGGACCTTTTGCGCCAGCCGGAGAGATGGAAGAATGTGATTTTGAGAACTGCTCGTTCAGAAACACATCAGGCAACACCACCGGAACAGGAGCAGCCTTCATACCATCGGCTTTCTATGATTTGAAGCCAATCGACGCACTCGCTGCCGAAAATGCAATAAAAGACACACAATGCGGCGCAGGAGCTACCCTGAAGGTTTCGGAAGAAAAAGGCGTAATAACCAAGGAAGGAAGCCACAACACATATCTGAAGGAAATAGTTCTCGACGGCAACAAGATTCCTGTGAGCCGAGGAAAATTCGGCTATCAGGTGAAAGTGCCGTTCGACTACAAGGCAAGCAATCTTTCTGCCGAAGTGCTTGACACTCGCGCAAAGATTTCGGACTATGTTGTGCCATCGCACATTCCGGGAATTGCCAGTTTCAAGGTAACGGCATTCAACGGAGATGTGGCATACTATGCCGTCGACATCACTCACCCATCATACGCAACGATTCAGAAGACATGGCAGACTTCCACCTTCAATGCCAATGTATTCGTGGCGGCTACGATGGACAAAGGCAACTGGACCGTTCCCGAAGGAAAGAAATACTTCGAGAACACAAAAGAAATAAACGGAGAACTCTGCATAAACGGCGTTCCGTTTGAAGAAACAAGAGGACTTCACATCTCTGCACCAGCCAATAAAATCCGCTTAGACAAGCAGAAGAATGCCATTGTGCTGGCAAGCAACCGCTGTGCCGTTACAATTCCGCTGTGCGACAAGGGCGACATCATCAGCATAAAGCACATAACGGCATCGGTTGGCAAGGCATGCGGATTCACGGCTTCGAACACCCTCGAGGGCAGTTCGACAGAAACGACATCGAACGCCATGAGCACCTTTACGGTGAGCAGCGACGGCGATGTTACGCTGAAGCCTACGGGAAGCACAATTATCTACAGCATCAGCATTTTCCACCCATAAGACCAGAAGGCAGAGACGAAAAAGTTTCTGCCTTTTTTCTTTTGCAAAGGCTTCGACTTTTGTATCTTTGCGACAATTTTAATATACAAACAGCATTTTTATATTCTGATGAAATATCTGATATTACTCGCCGCAACTGTATTTTGCAGTCAGGCGGCAACGGCACAGAAATTACACATCAAGTTTCTGAATGACAACGCGGTACGCATCCGCTATGCGTTCAGCGAAACCGATTCGGCAAAGGACTACATCTATCTGCCGAATTCAGGCGAAGTAAAGTTCAAGAAATCGGCAAAAGACGGAACGGAAGTTTACAAGACAAAAGAGATGCAAGTCTTTGTAAACCAGCAGAAGAAAGCGGTCGAGATAAAGGACGCATCGGGCAATACGGTTTTCTGCGCCGACAATCACAGCATCGAGAGAAACAACAACTTCGACTTCGAAACTTACACCTCGAAAGCCGAAATCAAGAACAAAGAGGACGAATGTATCTTCGGACTCGGACAATTTCAAGACGGGTACCTTAACCTGCGCGGTCTGCCAAGACGCCTCACGCAAGTGAACACGCAAATAAGCATTCCGATGATTGTATCGAACAAAGGCTACGGACTTTTGTGGAACAACTACGGATTGACGGACTTCAACAAACCCGAAAAATCAGTCAGACTCGAGAAACAATCGGGCGAAGGCAGCGAGGAAACCGTAAACATAACGACAACCGAGGGCGGAAAGACCGAAAAGAGAAGAAACAATCTTTTCGGCGGCGAGATTGAGGTTGAGAGCGACGGCAACTACGCTTTTCTGCTCGATGTTGGGCAGAGCATGGCACGCCGCCACAATCTTTGCATCGACGGCGCGGAAGTGATAGAGATGCGCAACCTGTGGCTTCCGCCAACCGCTTCGGCAATAGTCAGTCTGAAGAAAGGCAGGCACAGACTCACAGCCGAACTGTCGGACGGCGACAAGCCCGAAGTCTTCTTCGCCAAAGTCTCTGACAAGACAGTCTTTTCATCGCCAGTTTCGCAAGGCGCAGACTACACCGTTTTCGTTGGCAGTCCAGAGAAGGTCGTGAGCACCTTCCGAAAGGTATCGGGCAACACGCCGATGCTTCCGCTGTGGGCATTCGGCTACATCCACTGCCGCGAACGCTTCCACTCGCAGAACGAGATTCTTGAGAACGCAAACCGATTCCGCAACGAAAAACTGCCAGCCGACGTGATTGTGCAGGACTGGCAATACTGGGGCAGCAACGGATGGAACTCGATGACATTCGACTCTGCCAACTATCCCGACCCGAGACTTCTCACCGATTCGCTTCACCGCATGAATTTCAGGCTGATGCTCTCGGTATGGTCTAAGATTGACAAGAACTCGCTTGTTGGCAAAGAGATGTCGCAGAAAGGCTTCTACATTCCGCAAACCGACTGGATTGACTTCTTCAATCCCGAGGCTGCCGCCGAATACTGGAAGAATTTCTCGTCGCGACTGCTTCCGCTTGGCATCGACGCTTGGTGGCAAGATGCAACCGAGCCCGAGAACGACGACCTCAGAGGCAGAATGGTGGGCAACGGCAAGATTCACGGCGACGAATACCGCAACCTCTACCCTCTCTTGGTAAACAAAACCGTTTTCGAAGGATTGTCGGAAGATGCGCCTAACCATCGCGCCATGATTCTTACGCGATGCGGATTTCCGGGCATTCAGCGATACAGTTCGGCGATGTGGTCGGGCGATGTGGGCAACAACTGGGAGACGCTGAAACGCCAGATTACTGCCGGACTTGGCATTCAGGCTGCCGGAATGCCGTGGTGGACCTACGATGCCGGCGGATTCTTCCGCCCTGCCAACCAATATTCCGACGAGGATTACAAGCAGCGCATGATGCGTTGGATTCAACTTTCTGTATATCTGCCGCTTATGCGCGTTCACGGATATATGTCCGACACCGAGCCTTGGCATTATGGCAAAAATATTCAGGACTTAATAGACATCAGTCTGACAGAGCGTTACAGACTTCTGCCTTACATTTATTCGAATGCCGCCGAAGTCAGTTTTTCAGGTTCTGTGATGATGCGTCCGCTGGTTTTCGACTTCGGCAACGACAGCGAGGCGATGAAGGAAAAGTACGAATTTATGTGCGGCAAATCGCTGCTCGTCTGCCCCGTAACTGAACCGAATGTAGAGCAGATGGACGTATATCTGCCAGAGAACGAGGGCGGCTGGTTCGACTTCAGGACGAAAGTCAAACTACGCGGCGGACAGAAAACGAGCGTTAAGATTTCGGAAGCCGCGATTCCTGTTTTTTCCAAGGGCGGAAGCATTGTTCCGTATGGCGAGCCAAAGCAGTTTGCCGCACAGAAATCTGCCGAGCCGCTCGAAATAATCGTCTTTCCGGGAGCAGATGCCGAATTTACGCTATACGAGGACGACGGCACATCGCTCGACTATCAGAAAGGCGGATTTTCGAAAATCACCTTCGCTTGGAACGAAAACGCCAAGAGGCTGACAATCTCAAAGCGCGAAGGCTCTTTCAGCACAGACGAGGCACGGAAATTCAAGATTTCTGTTGTCGGAAAAGACAGCCGCACGGTAGATTACAACGACAAGAGAATCAGCATCGACTTCTGATTTTATAAGGCAAAAAAAGGGAGAATCCACCATCTGCGGACTCTCCCTTTTTCTTATGTTATGGCTTACTCAACCGTAAAGCCGTAACTGTTTGGATATTTCACCTCGTAAGTGAATCTCAGAACCTTCTTCTCCTGTGGGGCAAGTTTCAGTTTCCATGTAAGTTTGCCCTTCTCGGCATCAATCTCGGCACCGCCCTTGTCGGTAACCTCAGACTTTATGTCGGAGAACTTTGGCAGCGGATACTGGTCGCACACCTCAACCTCTACTTCGGCATTCTTGTTATTCTTAACCGTAATCTCCACGCACTTCACAACCTTTACCGACGAAGCGAGAACCTTCTTCGATGTCAAGTCCTTAACCTCGCGGCGGCTAATGGCTATATCCTTATCCTTTCCTACAGGGATTGAATAAGTCTCGGCAGCGAAATCGGGCGCAATCTCGCACTCGCCCTGATATACATTGTCGAGATAGACATAGGCGTTGCCTCGCAGCAAAGGATATTGCGAGAAGTCCTTGAGGTCGGCAAGCAGATACACGTTTTTCGATGACCTTGGCATTGTGCTGAAATGATAGTCGGCATCAATGTTATAAGTAATCATAGAAACATCGTACATCTTGCCGTCGCTTGGAACAGAATACGGAACGGCAATATCAAACTCGGTTGTAGTCTGAGTGTTTGTCAGTTCGAGCGGAACATTCTCGTGATATTTAATCTCCTTCGGAGCTTTTGGAACAGCTGGAGCAGCTGGCGGAGACCAGAAACTGTCGGAACCTCTTGTTGTTCCATAACCAACAACCACGACTTCTTCCAAAACTGCATTATCTGCCTCCAAGGTTATATGCATGTTTTCGTAAGGTTTTACTTTTTTCTCCTTATAACCAATATAATTAAATTTCAAGTTATGACTGAGGTTTGAGACCTCCAGTTTGAACTTTCCGTTCAAATCTGTTATAGTACCATTTTGCGTACCTGCTTCTGTAACATTTGCACCAATAATCGGCTCTTTTGTCTCATCAACAACAATTCCGTAGATAAGATTAGACCTTGCCGGTGCCCAACTACCTTTCTCGAATACCCTTTTACCTGCCGGCAGATACATTGGAGTAAACTCTGGAGCAGTATTGCCTTCTGAAGGGTCGCCTGTCGAGATTGTAAGCTTCACGCCATTCCAGTCCTCGGTTGTAGACTGCTTGATGTGTGCGCCGTAGACCAGTTTGAGAGGCTGGTTCACGGCATCTGCCCTAACCTCGTAGAAAGGCTCCCAGCTTGCGCTGAACACCAGATAGCTAAGAGTGACAGGCACGTTGTTGAGTGCCGAGTTTGCCGACACCACAAGTTTCACGCGGCTGTCCTTCTTCAGGATTTCCTTCTGGCGGTTTTCCTTCTTCTGAACCAAGTCGAAGATTTCGTCCTTCAGTTTCTTAATCTTCTTGTTTATGGCAATTCTCTTCGATGCGTTTGCTCCGAATTCCTTCTTGTAGAAGTCGGTCATCGACTTCAGTTCGGCTGTTGTAACGCCATTCTTCTTGCCGCCTATTGCTTGGTTAGCCGTTATCAGTTCCTCCTCATCGTTAAGTATTTCCAACTCGGCGGTATAAAAGGCAAGCGAGTCTCTTACAATCTCCAAACGGTTATCATCGTTCTCGTTCTGCTTCTGAAGCTTCTCGTTGTCGATAACCGTCTCGTCGTGCTTTACCGACAGAATCTTGACGTTCTTGTTGGCAATACCTACTCGCAACGTATTAGGGTCGAGTTCGGTACTCAAGCCGTTAAGATACAGAGTATTGTCGCCTTTCTTCAGATTAAGGCTGCCCTGTCGGGTTACCATTGCGCCGTTACAGTAAACGGTTACATTCTTTATCTGAGTCTTCACGTTCTGCGCATCGGCAGCGATGGCAAAGAACAGTAAGAGGCAGAAAATCTGTGCCGAAATGATATATCTTAGTTTCATAATCTTTCTGTGATGATTTTTATTCTACTGTAAATCCGTAGGTCTTTGGATATTTAACCTCGTAACTGAATCTCAGGACCTTCTTCTCCTGCGGAGCAAGTTTCAGTTTCCATGTAAGTTTGCCCTTCTCGGCATCAATCTCGGCACCGCCCTTGTCGGTAACCTCCGACTTTATGTCTGAGTATTTAGGCAGCGGATACTGGTCGCACACCTCAACCTCCACTTCAGCATTCTTGTTGTTCTTTACGGTTATCTCAACGCACTTCACTACCTTTATCGATGAGCCGAGAATCTTCTTCGATGTCAAGTCCTTAACCTCCTGACGGCTTACGGCAATATCCTTGTCCTTTCCTACAGGAACAGAGAATGTGTCGGCAGAGAAATCAGGCGCAATCACGCACTCGCCCTGATAAATGTTGTCGAGATAGACATAGGCGTTGCCACGCAGCAGAGGATATTGCGAGAAATTCTTCAGGTCGGCAAGCAGATACACGTTTTTCGATGCTCTCGGCATGGTGCTGTAGTGATAGTCCACATCGATGTCGTAAGTGAGCATAGACACGTCATACACCTTGCCGTCGCCCGGAATAGTGTACGGAACTTTTATATCGAACTCCGTTGTTGTCTGGGTATCGGACAACTTCAGAGGAATGTTCTCGTTATACTTAATCTCCTTAGGACCTTTCGCCTTTGTGACTTTTTTCTCACTGTTAACTTTTACAACAGAGCCTGTTATACAAGCCTTCTTACTCACTCCATAATCAACATAATTTTCATTCAGGGCATCTTTGTTTTCTTGCAGAATGACGTGCATATTCTCATAAGCTCGCATCTCGTCAGAATAGAAACCAGCGTGTGCAAAGCTAAGGCTATGCTCCAGTTTCTCCAGCTCGATAACGAAGCGACCTTTGCTGTCGGTTGTAGTCTTGTTATCCGCATCAGTCTCCACAACACTTGCTCCGGCAATAGGCTCTTGATTCTTATCAACAACCGTTCCGTAGATAAGTTTAGACACCGGCGGAGTCCACTTTTTCTCCTCCTTGCTTTCTTTTGAGCCCGGCAAATACATAGGCTTAAAGTCGGGCGCAGAGTTTCCCAACGAAGGGTCGCCCGTCGAAATTGTCAGCTTAACGCCATTCCAATCTTCGGTGGTAGACTGCTTGATGTGTGCGCCGTAGACCAGTTTGATAGGCTCGTTGGCGGCATCAGCCCTAAGTTCGTAGAAAGGTTCCCAACTTGCGCTGAAGACGATGTAGTTAAGAGTTACAGCCACATCTGTAAGTGCCGACGGCGACGAGAGCACCAGCTTCACGCGGCTGTCCTTCTTCTGTATGCTCTTGTGATGTTTCTCCTTCTCCTGAGTAAGACGCAGAATCTCGTCGCGGTACTTCTTCATCTTTCTGTTTACAGAGATTTTCTTCGAAGCGTTGGCGGCAAGTTCCTTCTTGTAGAAGTCGGTCATTGCCTTCAGTTCGGCAGTAGTAACGCCGTTGTTCTCTCCGCCTATATTCTTGTTTGCCTTTATAAGCGCCTCTTCTTTCGATATGATATCAATCTGAGACTTGTAATAGGTAAGCGAGTCTTTTAGCAAAGCAAGACGGTTGTTGCTGCTGGTGCTGAATTTCTGCGCCTTTTCGTTGTCGACAACCGTCTCCTCGTGCTTTACCGATAGAATCTTGACATTTTTGTTAGAGATGCCAATACGCAGGGTATTTGGGTCGAGTTCGGTACTCAAGCCATTCAGATACAGGGTGTTGTTTCCTTTCTGAAGGTTCAGGCTTCCTTTTCGGGTTACCATAGCACCGTTGCGGTAAACGGTAATGTCTTTGATTTTTGTCTTCACATTTTGCGCAACTGCATCCATCGCAACCAGAGGCAGCAGGCAAAAAATCAGTTTTGCTAGAATAAATTTAGGTTTCATCTGTTTGGATTAAAAAAATATACTTATTGCAAAGATAAATATTTAGTTTGAAATAGCTACTGCTTTACTTTCAAAAAAAAGAATATTATTGCAACGATTTTGAAATCCAGAATTACGAATTGACTCTATTCTTAATTCAGAATTCAAAACTGAAAATCGAGAGACAATTAACAGTTGACAATTGACAATTCATAATTCATAACACTAGTGTCCGGTTAAAGTTTTAAACACGCTAAATAAATTATTGATAACCAATAAAATATAGTGTGTATTCGCATTTTGGGATTAAATTCTGTACCTTAGCAACAATGCCTCTAATGGCGATATTTTGCTATAATGAGTACAAAGAAAACCATATTTTCACAGATAATGTCTCTAGTTTCGCGCTATGAATTCCAAAAATGCGTTGATCGTTACAAGGGTGACTGGCGCACCAGATCATTCACTTGCTTTGACCAATTCAAGGTCATGAGCTTTGCTCAATTTACGGACAGATCTGGTCTGAGAGATATAGAGATGACACTTGAGTTCTGTGGAAAAGATCTCTACCATGCAGGTCTTAGTCCTGTTCCGAAATCAACATTGGCAGAGTCCAATGAAAAAAGAAGTTGGAAGATTTACAGGGATTTCGCGCAAGTTCTTATAAAGGAGGCAAAAGAATTGTATCATGACGATTACTTTCGTCTTGGTCTTAAGGAAATGGTATACGCCTTGGACAGTACCACCATCAGACTTTGCCTGGAGTTGTCTCCTTGGGCAGAGTTTCATCATGGCGAAGGAGCCGTAAAGATGCACACGCTGGTTGACCTGCGAGGCAACATACCATCTTACATAATAATGACCAATGGCTTGGTGCACGACTCTAAAGTTATGCCTATGATACCAGTTGAAGCATTCGCCTTCTACTTGATGGACAAGGGGTATGTATTCTTCAAGCAGTTATATGAGTGTTTTCATCTTAAGGGGGCATTCTTCGTTACGAGAGCCAAAGACAACATGGTATATGATGTCGTAGAGGAACGTGAGGTGGACAAATCCGCCGGACTCATCTGCGACCAAATTATTCGTCTCACTGGTAAAAATCCATCAATTGAATATCCAGAGTCATTACGCATGGTTATTTATGAGGATTACTCGACTGGCAATGTTTATAGGTTCCTGACAAACAATTTAACGATAGAATCTTTGACGGTTACAGAGTTATATAGAGAAAGATGGATGGTTGAACTGTTCTTCAAATGGGTGAAGCAACATTTACACATAAAGAAGTTCTATGGGACTACAGAGAATGCAGTTTACCTACAACTTTGGATAGCTGTATGTGATTATCTGCTGCTCATCATTGCGAAGAAGAAGTTCTGCTTGTCTCAGTCGCTTCATACTATATCAAATGCAATTGGTCCGATTTTATTCAAGCAAAGTGATATTCATTCCATATTCAATGTGACAAAAGAAGTTGGAAACAATAAACGTTCGGACAATCAACCTACACAACTTTCGTTGTGGTGAAAATTAAACCGGACACTAGTGAATTCATAATTCAAAATTGATAGTTCTGGATATATAGCGAACAATTATTGGCGTAAATATCCTTTTTGTAAATACAAAATAGTGGCAAGGTACGTCCAAGGTACATCCAAGATATATGCAAGGTATATGTTGGCTATATGTTAGCTATATGTTGGCTATATGTTCCCTATATGTTGGCTATATGTTGGCTATATGTTCCCTATATGCAGGGTATATCAAAGGTAGGTGATGAATAGGTCGAAAATCTTCCTTTCCGTGCTCTACCTATTGTCGCTTACAACCGAAGGGGGTTCGGACGGCAAATTTGGCTGAACGGGCATTTGATTCCCAATAAAAAAGCCTCCATTCGTCACAAAACAACGCAGATTATCCCAGATTTTTGGCGATACACGCAACTATACATACCTTTGCGGTCGAACACAAAATAATTACTTATTGTAAACAAAATGAAAAAACTTATGAACAAAATTGTATTGATAACAGGTGCAACAAGCGGGATAGGACTCGCCTGTGCAAGGAAGTTCGCCGAGAATAACGACAAGGTGATATTGACTGGCAGAAACGAGCAGCGACTGTCGGAGATTCGCAAGGAACTGGAGACAAAGGGTGCAAACGTACTGACGCTGGCCTTCGATGTGAGAGACCGCGAAAAGGCAGCAAAGTATATCCGGGAGTTGCCGGCAGGATGGCAGGAGATTGACGTTCTAGTAAACAATGCCGGCTTGGCACTGGGACTGGAATCCGAGTATGAGGGCAATCTCGACGACTGGGAAACGATGATTGACACGAACATTAAGGGCTTGCTCACCATGACGCGCCTCGTGGTTCCTGGCATGGTGGAGCGCAATCGCGGACACATCATCAACGTAGGCTCTGTAGCTGGCGATGCTGCCTACGCCGGCGGCAATGTTTATTGCGCCACAAAAGCAGCCGTAAAAGCACTCTCAGATGGTCTGCGCATCGACGTAGCCAATACCGCTATCCGCGTGACGAACCTGAAGCCCGGACTCGTGGAGACTAATTTCAGCAACGTGCGTTTCAAGGGTGATGAAGAGCGTGCGAAGAAACTCTACACAGGCATCAAGCCTCTGACTGGTGACGATATAGCCGATGTTGCCGTTTTTGCCGCCAACGCCCCCGAGCACGTACAGATTGCCGAGGTGCTGATTCTGGCCACCCATCAGGCCAGCGGTAGCGTCATTGTCAGGAAATAAGATGTACCCCAGAACAGACGAAGGAGTCTCTGTTCAAATGGAGATGCAAGGAACAATTTGAAACATTTACAAACAAGAAATTAAAATGAAACAGGGAAAAGAAGAATTTATCCCCGACACCGAGGTGGTTTACATGCGCCGTATTGGACAATATGGAGCGGAGAATTATGCACTTATGGCAAAAATGAAATCATGGGCTGCAGAACGTGGAATTCTAACAGAGGAAACTGTAATATATGGCATTGCACTTGACAACCCACAGAACGTTGCACCAAAAAAGTGCAGATATGATATATGCTTGCATACCCCCAACATCAAGAATGTAGAAACTGACAATCAAGTTGCAAGACGTGTCATCATGAGCGGAAAATATGTTGTCTTCAAGATTGAGCATACAGCAAAGGCTGTTGCCGATTTTTGGGCATCGTTCCCTGCAGATATGGCAAGGTCGGAGTATAAGATGGATTTTTCCCGTCCTATCATGGAAAGGTATTCCATTGTAATGGTGAGAAATGGGTATTGCGAGATGTGCGTGCCTATTTTATAATGACTTAATTTAGAATATTAACAGAAATAAATAAGAACAGAGTTATATGAAGAGTAACAAAGCACTTATCGTTATCGACATACAGAACGACATAACTAAGCATTATCGTGACATCATCGACAATATCAATGCAGCCATCGAGTGGGCTGTGACGGAGGGTATGCACGTAGTATATATCAAACACAACAACATCACCGCTGCTACTCGAACGTTCAAGCCTGGCACTAAGGGCGAGGAACTGGCACCAGAATTGAAGGTTGTGTCAGACAATATCTTCGTGAAGACGAAAAGCAACGCCCTTACAAGCGAGGCGTTTTCTGCATTCATTGCGGCGAATGGCATCAATGAGTTCTACGTGGCTGGCGCAGACGCTACAGCCTGCGTAAAATCAACGTGTTTCAACATGGCAAAAGCAGGCTTCACGGTGCATGCCCTCTCCGACTGCGTGACAAGCTATGACCTGAAGAAGCTGCCAGAGATGTTCGCCTATTACGAAAGCAAGGGCTGCGAGGTGAAGAAACTTGCTGAGTACAGATGACACATCTGCCTAACACCATAACGTTGCTCAGGATTGCAGGTTCTTTAGGTCTGCTCCTTTGCGATGTGACGGGTGTAGCATATTGGATAACCTATGTTTTCTGCGGCATCAGCGGTATAGTTGACGGATGGCTGGCAAATCATCTCATATCTCGTTCCCGCCATTATTGCATGGTACTACTGACCATGAGTAAAAACTAAATAATTAAGAAATAGTTTATGAGTACTGGCACACTGACGGTATTGTTTGAAGATCCTTTCTGGATTGGTTTATTTGAGCAAACAGATCATGAGGGGCTGCACGTCTGCAAGGTGACTTTCGGTGCCGAGCCGACGGAAAAGGAAGTGATGGAGTTCATTGATAAGAACTGGCATCGCCTCCAGTTCAGTCAGGCTGTTGATGTTGCTCCAACCACTGAAATCAGGAAGAACCCCAAGCGACAACTACGCGAAGCCAAGAAACAGATGCAGTCGCAGAGCATTGGAACCAAGTCGCAACTGGCCCTGAAACTGCAACAGGAGCAGAATAAAATGGAACGAAAACAGCGTTCAAAAGCAGAACGCGAAGCAGAAAAGCAACGCCAGTTTGATCTGCGGCAAGCCAAGAAGAAAGAGAAACATAAAGGACATTGAAAATAAGAATGAGAAAGACAGTTATTTTGTTTTTTGCATTGGTTGCGACATTGTGCAGGGCGCAAGAGCCAATAAGCGACAGTACCAGCCCATCAAGCTATGGTGCATGCATCATGCGAAATGACTCTATTAGTGGTGTTAACCAAAATGAGCGTTTTGCCATGCATAGTGTGATGAAGTTCCCGCAGGCATTATACGTCGCCGATTACTTGAGTCGGAAAGGATTGGCTCTTGATGACACTATCGTTGTAGATAAGGCAGACCTGATGCAAGACACATGGTCGCCAATGCTAAAACGATTTGAAGGGAAGAAGGTCTTTTCGTATGCAGAACTGCTGGAATTATCTCTCGCACAGAGCGACAACAATGCGTGCGAACTTCTTTTCAGGCATTGTGGTAAGCCCAAAGCGGTAGAGAAGTACATGAGAAAACTTGGATTCTACGATATCTATGTCCGCATAACAGAAGAAAAGATGCACAAAAATCTGGCAAGGCTGCGACTAAGCGAGAGCAGGGCGATGCTTACATCAACTCTGCCGAGCGTGAGCAGCCTCGAACATAGTTCAAAGGCTATTGAAAACAGTTCTACCCCAGCCGAAATCGCTCGTTTGTTTGAGTGGTTTTATCATCACAAAGACGACAACCAATATCTGACATTTATCTGGAAGACGATGGCAGACTGCTCAACAGGACTGAAACGAATCCCTGCTGCGATACCCGCCGGTGCCCATATCGTACATAAAACAGGTACAGGCTTCCCATCCGCTGAAGGATTGCAAGACATGAACGATGCAGGGCTCATTATCATGCCTGATGGAAGCCACGCCATCATCGCCGTTTTCACCAAGCAATCACCATCAGAGGCAGTAATAACAGATATTGCCAGACAATTGTTAAACCCAAATCGGTCATTAGAAATTTTGCCTTACATAATGTTCTGATAAGTATCCGGAGCCTATAAAAATATAAGCAAAAAGTGCTAATGATTGACTCTGAATAATTAAACCAACTTACATTTTGCTACTTATTTTTTCTAATGACCGTTTTGGGTTAAATAAATAAGAGAAAAAACAATGAAAGAAAGATAACATGAACAAGATTATAACTATCAAACTTCTTGCCATTGGGGTTATCGTGATGGGCTTCGTCCACACTGCAGCCACCTTCTCGCCCATGATAGCCGATAAGCTCGCACCTCTCAGCGAAGGGATGCAACGGGCATGTATCTACTTCAGTCTAATGTGTGGTGCCATGCTGATATTGGGTGGAAGCATCGTACATATGCTGTGTGGAAAAGCAAAGGAACACCCCTTTCTGCGCACGCCTCTCCTCTTGACTTATAGCATGCTGGTCGTGGATGGTATCCTCGCCGTTTGTTTTATGCCACACAATCCTTGTGCATGGGTGATATTTGTCTTGAGCCTCTTGCTGTTGGTTGTACCGAAATACAAATAGAACAACGGGAAAGAAACATAAGTGTCCTCAAACCCTTTAAAGCGCAGATACGACAATAATCAGAAATATGAAAACAGAAATAAAACCGCAAGATACCACACGCGCCTAGGCATTTGAACTGTGGATGTCATCGCCCATGCCTATGGTAACTCTGGTCAAGACGCTTGATGTGACTCGATTGAGAAAGTATGCGAAACGTCATTCGATGCCGTTCAATATGGCGCTTTGCTGGTGCATCGGCAAGGCAGCGAACCAGATTGAGGAGTTCTTTACGATTCCAGAGCAAGGGAAACTATATAGATATGATTGCCATCAACGTGATAGTGTCAAATGCAAAAGGAGGAATTAACTCATGCGATATACCCTTCTCGGAAGACTGTTACCTTTCCAACCCTTCTGTTAAAAACCTCCTGAGATGAAGATGGGTTATACCATTGTCATCAGACTTTGTAACCAATGGTGTCATAGAGATAACATATTTAGGATAATTGTCCTTGATGGCACGGAGGTTACCAAACTCACGCTCGTATGTGTTATTGTCTGCTATTATATAGGAAGCCTGCACATATATCCTTTCGCCTTTTGGTTTTGTACAGACAAAATCTATCTCACCAGCCTGAAGTTGTCCGACCATCACGTCATAGCCCAGACGGACAAGATGGTTGTAAATGATATTCTCTATCACCTTTTCAATATCTCTTTCACGCGAACCACCTACAAGGGCATTGCGAATGCCGTTATCTTCAAAATAGTATTTATCGTTGCTCTCAAATATCTTTCGTCCGTGAATGTCATACCGGTTCACTTTGTGAATCATGTATGACTCGCACAAATATTTAGCGTAATTGATAATAGCAGTAGAGGTGACATTCTCCCCTTGCGACCGCATATACTTTGCTATGCTGTTGGCAGAAATGATTTTCCCTGCATTGTCAGCAAGGAAATGAACAAAGTTTTCCAGAAAAGCAACATTGCGGATATTATTCCGCTTGATAACATCCTTTAGTAAGACGGTGTTATAGACATCCGCCTGATACTCACGTGCATCCTGTTCGTCAAGTCCTATCTTTTTCAAACCTGGCAATCCACCAAATTGAATATACTTCGCCAATGTATCATCACCGTCGGGCAACTCGTGAAACTCCATGAATTCCTCATAACTTAGTGCCTGAACAAAGATTTCCTTATAGCGGCCGCCTATTTTGTTAGCCAAGTCACTACTGAGCATATTGGAGTTTGAGCCTGTTACAACGAGTTCAATATCAGGTTCTTCATAATAACTGCGAATACTATTCTCAAAACCTTCTATATCCTGAACTTCATCTATCAAAATATAGTTGGTCTTTGTCTTGTCTCGTCGTTCATCAATATAGGCATTCAAGTCTCGGTCAGTCCGAATGTCGGCAAACTCATGTTTCTCCTTGTCAATGAAGATAATGTTTGCATGAGCATCTTCTGCCACTTTATCCCTAAAGAGACGTAGGGTATAACTCTTTCCCACACGTCGTTGACCGACTATGATAATGATGGTGTCCTTACCAAGATACTTCGCTATCTTGTCAAGATAACTTTGTCTTACTATCGCTTTCATATCTTCTATAAATGAAATCTGCCGCAAATATAACGTTTTCATCTTTTATAAAAGACAAAATTTAAATATTTCTGCATTTTATATTGTATAGTTCACATTTTAGACTCCAATATTCTCAATTTTCGAGCCGGTATAAGGGATTTTTATTTGCTTTCAAATTAGTATCTTTGCAAAAGG
>NZ_JNKX01000041.1:0-35510 GCF_000702225.1 Bacteroides sp. Ga6A2
CAGTACAAGCGCTTCCGTCACTTCGGCAAGGGCAAGGTCACCATGGACTTTGCCTTCTTCGCCATTGCCTTTGACATCAAGAAAATGGCTGCCGTGATGAGAAAACAGGCACAGAACGGTCTCTCAAAGGCTGTTTTTATACCAATATACCGACTATATAACGCAAAATGCGGCTTCGTGGGTGCTTGTGACAGATTTTACATCAAAAAAGCGGCATAGAAAGAATCTTTCCACGCCGTGCCTGTAAAAAAACAAATAAGAGGATGTGCCTATTTTGACACACCCTCCTTTTTTTATTACCATTGTTTTCACCACAAAAGCCCAAATAACAATATGCAAAACATCCTAACCGTTATGCAGGAAAGAGCCAGAGAAGCAACATTCAAGGTTGCTTCAGGGTACGGGCAAGGTTCGGGAAAGTAAGCCGGAGGGTTAGGAGTAGATTTGTGGTAGGAACGGGGTAGCTTCGGGGTAGCTTCGGAGTAGCAACGGGGAAGGTACGGAGAAGAAACGGAGAAACAAGCCACACACAAGCCATATCTGCTTATCGTTTTATTTAGCGAAAAGATACAAACTAAGAACATCACGCTACAAAGCCGTATGGAACGATTTAAGCTCGTTTCGTACGGCTTTGCTGTTTCCTCCAATGCACTTGTCGAGCAAAGCCCAGAAACGTGCTCCGTGGTTCATCTCGACCGTGTGGCACAGTTCGTGCAGAAGAACGTACTCGATGAGATGCTTGGGCAGAAGCATCAGATAGAGCGACAGATTTATGTGCCTCTTTGCCGAACAACTCCCCCAATTGCTTCGGTTAGCCTTTATCGTCACGCCCGAATAGATGAAACCGTGCTTTTCGGCCAATTCGTGCAGCATTTTTGGCAGAAACAGCTTAGCCTCAGCCCTAACCACATTCATTATTGCCTCTCTGAGCCATTTCTGGCGCTCTGGAGCGAATGTTTCGCCCTGCGGGTAGAAGAGTACCGCCTCGCCCATTTTAACGCGAATTTGGTAGCTTTCAGACTTTATCGGCTCGAAACGCAGCGAAAAACAGTCTGTCTGTATGCCGAAAGATGCATCGATGACGGTTTCGCGCGTTTTCCGGTTCTTCAGCTTCAGCAAGGAACTGCGCGACTTGTCGATGGCATTCAGCACATCTCTCCGCGTTGTACGAAGCGGACAAGTAACCCTAATTCCGCCGTCGACCGCACGCATAACGATGCGATATCTCGCCTTCGGATTAGGGCAGACCGAAATAACGCCCAATTCATCGTCGATGAAACTATATTCGTTCATGTTGGTTCTAAATAAAAGTAAGCTCCTTCTGTTAGAAAGAGCTTACTACTTGTAGTAATTTTTGTTATGAAAATTTGAGAGAGAGTTCGAAGCTTCACAGCTTCCGAAAAAAGATTGTTTTATTAAGCACTATATATTTAAAAAGCAAATAGAAATATCTTCTGGTTGTGTTACTCCTTCACCCCGTTTTTCTCGACGTTTACCGAAGTAACAGAATCTCCGTCAATTGTTTTGTTGAGACCTTCCGAAACCATCATCAGCGACGATGGCTCTTCGTTTACGATATGGCTCTGGCGTGCATATCCAGCCTTGTCTACAACGCTGCTGTAATCGTTCTCGGCATTGTTCTTATCGATAGCCTTCTCTGCCGCAATGCCGAGCGTGAGGAACACCGCTACCACAGCCACCGCCTTGTAGAATGGCTTCATGCTGCTGGCAAACGATACCTTGCGTGCCTTGACTGTTGTCTTGTTAATCTCGGCCATAACGCGCTCGTCAAAATCAACTCCGAGCTGCAGGTCGCGCTGCTCCTTCTCGTAGACGAAAAGCGAACGGTAAGGCAGCAGCTCAACAGGCACTTCTCCCTGACTGAAGAACGTGCGCAGAATCTGCTCCTCCTCAATTGTTGTCTCGCACTTCCAATAGCGCTCCAAAAGTTGATGTATGTATTTATAGTCCATAATTCTCGAATTCTAAAAATTTTTGTTTTATTTTCTGGCGTCCTCTGAAGATCGACACTTTTACATCTTCTTCGGTTATGCCCATTATGTCGGCGATATCCTTGTAATTCTTTCCCTCGATTTCTCTTAGTTGGATGGCTATTTTCTGTTTGTCCGGCAGACTGTTTATGAGTCTGTGAACCAGCTCAACCCTATCCTTCAGTTCGAGGCTCGACTCGGGATTGTCGCTTATCTCGGCAGAATCATGAAGTGCTTCGTCCAACTGAATGTTCTGGGCATCTTTCTTCTCGTGTCTGTCGAGAGACAGGTTTTTACAGATGGTCATGCAATAAGCCTCAATCGATTCGAGTTCGTCCCATTCATCGCGTTTGTTCCAAACCCTTATGAGAGTGTCCTGTACCACATCTTCCGCCTCACCAGTGTCCATCGTGATTCGGAGTGCCAACCTGTAAAGTTTGTTCTTCAGTGGCAGCACATCGTTCTTGAAACTTATCTCATTTTTCATCGTCCCTATATGCAAGACGGACGGGAATAACAGAAGTTACACCCGTCCGCAATATTTTTTCATATTTTTTTATTCGATTATGGTTCCGTGCTTTCCGTCGATGGCTGTAGAGAGGGTTATATTCACCTTTTTCACGCCGCTATGAATGGCATTGAAAGCATTTTCGAGTTTCGGAATCATTCCGCCTTCAACGATTCCCTGCTCAACGAGTTGCTTGAATTCGGGCTCTGTAATATGCGGAATAACGCTGTCATCGTCGTTGGCATCGCGAAGAACGCCTTTTTTCTCGAAACAATAAACCAAGGTTACGTCGAAGAACTTAGACAGGGCTTTTGCCGTTTCGCCTGCGATGGTATCGGCATTTGTGTTTAGCAGATTGCCGTTGCCGTCGTGTGTAAGCGGTGCCATCACCGGAACGATTCCCTGTTGAATGAGAGTTGATAGCATCTTTCCGTTAGCCTCATCAACATCGCCCACGAAGCCGTAATCAACGTCTTTCACAGGACGTTTGTGACTTCTGATGGCGTTCATGTCAGCTCCGGTGAGTCCCAAGGCATTTACGCCGCATGCCTGAAGTTTTGCCACGATATTCTTGTTCACCAATCCGCCGTAAACCATCGTAACGACTTTAAGCATCTCGGCATCGGTTATTCTGCGTCCGTTTACCATCTGGCTCTCTATGCCGAGTTGTGCGGCAATCTTTGTTGCCGAGCGGCCTCCGCCGTGAACCAAGACTTTATATCCTTCGATTGCCGAAAAATCCTTCAGAAGTTGCTGTAGGCTTTCTTCCTCCTCGACGATTTTTCCGCCGACCTTTATGACTGTTAACTTTTCCATCCTTTATTTTTCCAAATAAGTGTAACCATAAAGTCCCGAACGATAGTTGTTCAAGAACTCTCTGCCCTGCTCGAGCGAGATTTTGCCGTCTTTTACAGCCTTTGTAACCCAAGTCTCGAGTGTGCGAACCATCTTCTTTGTGTTATACTGAACGTAGTCGAGCACTTCGTCTACGGTTTCGCCGTCGATAATCTGATTTATCTTGTATCCGTCCTTATCAACAGAAACGTGGACGGCATTGGTGTCGCCGAACAAGTTGTGCAAGTCGCCCAAAATCTCCTGATATGCTCCGACGAGGAACACACCGAGATAGTAAGGCTCGCCCTTCTTTAGAGGATGCACAGGCAGAGTGTGCGAATTATAGTTTGATGTTACGAAATTGGCTATTTTACCGTCGCTGTCGCAAGTTATATCCTGAATAGTGGCGTTGCGCGTTGGTTTTTCGTCCAATCGC
Organism: Bacteroides sp. Ga6A2; assembly: GCF_000702225.1. Lineage (NCBI taxonomy): Bacteria > Pseudomonadati > Bacteroidota > Bacteroidia > Bacteroidales > Bacteroidaceae > Bacteroides > Bacteroides sp. Ga6A2. The sequence continues at coordinate 3,770 of NZ_JNKX01000041.1, forward strand.
TGGATAGGAACGATTGGGAAGAGTTGGTCTATCGCCCACGAATCAGGCAACGACTGGAACAGCGAGAAGTTGCAGAAATACTTGTCAGCAAGCAGTTTGTCAATCTTTCGCAACTCGTCTGGAATGTGTTTCTGGCTCTGTGCCAACGAGTTAATCTCGTGGCAGACGCTCCAGTACATCTGCTCGATGTCCGAACGTGTCTTCAAATCAACCAAGCCGTGAGCAAACAGGTCGAGTGCCTCCTCGCGAATCTGCTGAACATCGTGCCAATCCTCGAGCATCGTGCGAGTGCTCAGATGGCACCAGATGTCGTAAATATCGCGCACAAGTTTGTGAGCCTCTGGATTAGCCTCGTATTCCTCTGGCATCTCAGGCAGAGAAGCCGTTTCGAGCACCTCCATTATCAGTACCGAATGATGAGCGGCAAGCGAGCGTCCGCCCTCGGTGATAAGGTTTGGATGAGGAACGCCGTTTTTGTCAGCCGCCTCGACAAACGTGTAGACGCAGTCGTTTACATACTCCTGAATTGAGTAGTTTACCGAACTTTCGCTGTTAGAAGAGCGTGTTCCGTCGTAATCAACACCCAAGCCGCCGCCGCAGTCAACGAAATCCACGCCATAGCCCATCTTGCGGAGCTGAACATAGAAGTTCGAAGCCTCGCGAAGGGCAGTCTGTATTCTGCGAATCTTTGTAATCTGGCTTCCGATGTGGAAATGAATGAGTTTCAGGCAATCCTGAAGTCCTTTCTCCTGAAGAATCTCAAGAGCCTTCAGAACCTCGCTCGAGGTAAGTCCGAACTTGCTGGCATCGCCGCCGCTCTCTTCCCACTTGCCGCTTCCCGAAGAAGCCAGTTTAATGCGTATTCCAATATTCGGGCGCACATCGAACTTCTTGGCAGCCTGCGCAATAAGTTCGAGTTCGTTCATCTTCTCAACCACTATGAAGATGCGCTTTCCCATCTTCTGCGCCAGAATGGCGAGTTCGATGTAGCTCTGGTCTTTGTATCCGTTGCACACAATCAGCGAGTCGCTGTCCATGTTTACGGAGATAACGGCATGAAGTTCAGGCTTTGAGCCTGCCTCAAGACCGAGGTTATATTTTTTGCCGTGTCCGATAATCTCCTCAACAACAGGGCGCATCTGGTTTACCTTGATTGGGTAGATGATGAAGTTCTCTGCATTGTAGTTGTACTCCTTTGCAGCCTTGGCAAAACAGTTTGCAGTCTTCTCGATACGATTATCAAGGATGTCGGGGAATCGTACGAGCACTGGAGCCGACACATCGCGCAGCGACAGCTCGTCCATCAGTTCCTTAAGGTCTACCTCAACTCCATCCTTACGCGGAGTAACCACCATGTGACCTTTCTCATTGATGTTGAAATAATTCACACCCCAACCACAAATGTTGTAGAGTTCAGAAGAATCCTCAACACGCCATTTTCTCATTTTTCTGTGTCAAATAAAAATTGTAAATAATATAGTTTCAGTTCATGCAATTGTGCCGACCTACAAACCGAGCAAATCGACAATTTTACCAACCGACAGTTTTACGTCGGCTATAGTGTCGAGCGGATCGACGTTGAATATATGTTTTGCCTTGCTATAGAACGGCTCGCGCACTTTGAGCGACTCGGTTATGAACGAGAGCATCTCTTCTTCGGTCTTGTCCTTTAGCAGCGGACGCTTGCTTTTTCCGTATTCAAGATGATGGCACAAAACCTCGGGACTTGCCTTGAGATAGACCGTCATCGCCTGCTGGTTCATGTATTCCATGTTGTCGAAGAAACATGGCGTTCCGCCGCCCGACGAGATTATTACATTCTCGAATTCGGCAACCTCGTGAAGCATGTTTCGCTCAATCTCGCGGAATCCGCTCTCGCCTTTCTCGGCAAAAATCTCGGTTATCTTGCGATGAAAGCGGTCTTCGATATACCAGTCGAGGTCGAAGAATGTCATCTTCAGTTGGTCAGACAGGGCTTTGCCTATTGTTGTCTTGCCAGCCCCCATGTAGCCTACGAATATTACTCTCTTCATGGACTTATTTCTTAGCAGCCGTCTTGCGTGTTGTTGTCTTTCGGGCTGTCGTTCTTGTCTTCTTGGCTCCCGATGCAGGCTGAGCCTTGATAATCTCCATACATTGCTCAAGAGTCAGTTCAGCAGGCTTCTCAACCGTCTTTGGCAGACGATAGTTTGTGCCGTCGTAGGCGATATACGGTCCGAATCGGCCATTCAGAATCTCGAGTTTCGGCTCTTCGTCGAAACTCTTGATGTGCTTCTCAGCCTCGGCCTTGCGCTTAGCCTCGATAAGGTCGATGGCTGTATGCAGAGCCAATGTCATCGGGTTGAAATCCTTCGGAACAGACACATACACGCCGTTGTGATAAACGTATGGTCCGAATCGGCCTGTGCCGACCTTTACAGTCTTGCCCTCAAACTCGCCAAGGATTCGCGGCAGTTTGAACAGGTCGAGAGCCTCTTCGAGAGTGATTGTGTCCATTCTCTGTCCCGGCTTCATCTGGGCAAAGCGAGGCTTCTCCTCGTCCTCAGCCGTACCAATCTGAACGACAGGGCCAAAGCGGCCGATTTTGACGAATACAGGCTTGCCGCTGGCTGGGTCGATGCCAAGTTCATGCTCGCCAACCTTGTGCTCGCTCTGAAGATGCGAAGCCTTCTCTACCATCGGTTCAAAATCGCCGTAGAATCGGCGCATAAGGTCGGTCCATTCAATGCTTCCCTCTGCCACCTCATCGAAATCCTTCTCTACATTTGCCGTAAAGTTGTAATCAAGGATTGATGTAAAATGCTCAGAAAGGAAGTCGTTTACAACCGTTCCTATATCTGTCGGAACGAGCTTTGCCTTCTCGTATCCAGTATTTTCCTGTTTTGTTTCGGATGTGATGCCCTTCTCGTTGAGTGTGAGGACGGCATAATCGCGCGGAGTTCCCTGCTGGTCAGCCTTCTCTACATACTCTCTCTGCTGGATTGTTGAGATTGTAGGAGCATATGTTGACGGACGGCCGATGCCAAGTTCCTCCATCTTGTGAACGAGGCTTGCCTCGGTATAGCGTGGCGGATGCTGAGTGAAACGCTCCATAGCCACGATTTCCTTGCGCTTAAGGTCTTCGCCCTTGCTAAGCGGCGGAAGAAGGCTTGTGCTCTCGTCCTCGCTTGCGTCCTCATCGCTCGACTCGCGGTAAACCTTCAGGAAACCGTCGAAGACAAGAACCTCGCCGTTGGCAACGAATGTCTCAGCACGGTTAGAGATTTTAATCGTAACGGTTGTCTTTTCCATCTCGGCCTCAGCCATCTGCGATGCGAGAGTACGCTTCCAAATCAGGTCGTACAGGCGTTTTTCCTGAGAATTGCCGTCGATGGCGTTATTCTCCATATATGTTGGGCGGATAGCCTCGTGAGCCTCCTGCGCGCCCTTAATCTTGGTTGTAAACTGGCGAGAGTGAAGATACTTCTCGCCCATCTTTTCAGAGATAACCTGCTTGCAGGCATTTATACACAGAGCCGAGAGGTTTACCGAGTCGGTTCGCATGTATGTTATAAGTCCCGATTCGTACAACTTCTGTGCAACGCTCATCGTCTGCGATACTGAGAAACCGAGTTTGCGCGCTGCCTCCTGCTGCAATGTTGATGTAGTGAAAGGTGCAGCCGGATATTTCTTCAGCGGTTTTGTTACGATGTCGCTTACGGTGTATTCTGCCGCCTCACATTCCTTCAGGAAGTCTTCGGCTTCCTTTTGGGTTTTGAATCGGGTTGAAAGTTCCGCCTTCATCTCAACGGTTCTGTTTCCGTCGGGAACGAGGAACACGGCAACAACGCGGAATGCCGACTCAACCTTGTAGTTCTTAATTTCGCGCTCGCGCTCAACGATAAGACGAACGGCAACGCTCTGCACGCGTCCGGCAGAAAGCTGCGGCTTTACCTTTCGCCAAAGCACAGGCGACAGTTTGAAGCCAACGATGCGGTCGAGCACGCGACGTGCCTGCTGTGCCTTTACCAAGTTGATGTCAATCTCACGCGGATTCTCGATAGCCTTAAGAATGGCTGGCTTTGTAATTTCGTGGAATACAATGCGCTTTGTCTTCTCGGGAGTTAGTCCGAGCACCTCGTACAAGTGCCATGAAATGGCCTCTCCCTCGCGGTCCTCATCGGATGCAAGCCACACAGTATCTGCCTTCTTAGCCTCTTCCTTCAGGCTTTCTACTATCTTGTATTTGTCTTCAGGAATTTCATAATTCGGAGTAAATGTGTCTACGTCAATACTGAACTCCTTCTTTTTAAGGTCGCGGATATGTCCGTAACTCGACATCACCTTGTAATCTTTTCCCAGAAACTTCTCGATAGTCTTCGCCTTGGCAGGAGACTCTACAATTACCAGATTTTTCATTCTTTTGATTTCTCTGTTTTTATTTTTCGTGGCAAAAGTATGAAAAAAATAAATATAATGTGTATATTTGCGAATAGATTTTAATTTAACTCATAAAACCTTTATCTTTTTATCGTTATGAACGACCAAGAAATACTGAATGTCATGACGCTGACGCTACTACCGAAACTTGGCTCAAGCAATGCAAAAATTCTCTACGAAACTTTCGGTTCGGCTACCGAACTTTTCAATAACATCGAATACATAAAGGATTATCTCCCCAACGCATCAGAACTTCTGATAAAAACGCTCTCGTCGCACAACGATTATCTGCCACGGGCGGAAAAGGAACTGAAGTTTGCCGACGAGAAACGGATAAGATGCCTTTCCATCGGCGATTCGGACTATCCGCAAAGGCTCAAGGATTGCAGCGATGCTCCCCTGCTCATCTACTACAAGGGAAATGCAAGCCTAACGCCGCCCAAGAGCATAAGCATCGTTGGCACCCGCCATTGCACCGAATACGGAAAGGAACTATGCCGCAGGTTTGTGTCGGATTTGAGGGAAGCCGTGCCCGATGTTCAGATTATCAGCGGACTTGCCTACGGAATTGACATCGAGGCACACAGGAATGCACTCGACAGCGGTCTCGACACAATTGGAGTGCTCGCTCACGGTCTCGACCAGATTTATCCGTCGTCGCATCGCTCCACGGCTATAAAGATGCTCAGCCAAGGCGGACTGGTAACAGAATACATGTCGGGAACGAATGCCGACAAGTTCAACTTTGTAAAAAGAAACCGGATTGTTGCCGGACTGGCCGACGTTACGGTAATAATCGAGAGCAAGAACAAAGGCGGCAGTCTTATCACGGCAGATATTGCCGAGAGTTACAACCGCGATGTCTGCGCCTTTCCCGGAAGGGTTACCGACGAGAACTCGGCTGGCTGCAACCGTCTTATTCAGGAAAACCATGCCAACATGATTACCTGCGCCGACGACTTGGTTAAACTGATGCGCTGGAACGCTCGTCCTGCAAAGAAGAAATCGGTTCAGCAAGAATTGTTCATCGAACTTTCGGAAAACGAGCAGGCCGTTTGCAACGTTCTGAAAGATTGCGACAGCAAACAGATAAATCAGATTGCCGTCGAGACAAATATTCCGGTCCACGAGGTTAGCGTGGTTCTTTTTGAACTCGAGATGAAGGGTGTGACAAAATGCCTTAACGGCGGAAACTACAGGCTTATCAGACTCTGAAAATAGGACTAATTGTTCAGATATTGAACAAATTGTTCTTTCTTCGGAAACAGCGTAAAATCGCGCTCCAAAAATTTTGCTGTCAATATTTTAACCCATATATTTGCATCAGAAAACAAAACAAAATCAGAACCAAGAAACTAAAAAATATAAAACAGGTAAAGCGAAGATAGGTTTAAAGATTGTGGTAACAATTAGGTAAGATCAAAGGTAAAAGATTTTGGATAAGAAAGAAGATATAGGTAAACGCAAAAACAAAAGCAACGTTTTATTAGGTAATTCTAAAAAGGAAAAGATTCAGAGTGATGGATATCTTAATTTGTTTAACACTCAATTTGGATTACGAGGTTAAAGACAAAAAGGAGAAGCTGCACAGAGCTTCTCTTTTTGTTTTTATATACCCTCTCCACACGCAAGTTTGGCATAAGCATTTTCGCAACAATATACAAAGCAATGAATTATCATACAGAAAAAACGGCAAAAAGCCACTTTCAAGGTTCGAGATAGCAAGATGGTAGCAAGTAGATAGTAAGTAGGTAGCAAGATGGTAGGTTCGAGATACGTATATTGATGCAATAACGAAATATCTCATTGCCAGAATAGGAGCATTATGAATTTATGCCGAACGTGGACGTACATTTCACTTTCAGCCCGTCAATCTCGTTCTGAATAGCATTGAGAAAGCGTGCCGCATGCGCACCGTCCATCTGCGTGTGATGAAACTGGAACGAAATGTTCAGATATAATCTAAAGAAACGACGTGAATAGCGTCCCCACATGATAAACGGATTATTAAATATTCCGCTATACATACCTCCGGCACAAACCAATTCTGTATCAACAATTGCTGAAGTGCCAATTACCATACAGTCGTCCGACAAATCGCGGTTAGCGCATGTTTCCGCCACTTCTGCTGTGTATCGCATATAATCCCCGCAATATCTCTCAAAATCGCCATCAAACTCGATATCGCACGAACTCACCTCACCCGTGCGGTTCTTCACAATTGTGTTTATAGCAATTTTGTCAAACTCCATCAGTTTATCGCCTACGGGCAATAGCCAGAACTCCTTCTGACTGAGAGCCGCCTTGCCAATGCAATAGTCGAGCAGCATATTGAATTTCAGATGTTTCCTTCTGCTTTTCCTTACGATATTCGTCACATCCATTCTTTTCACGAATGTCACCATCGGGTTTGGCGCGTTTTTCCAGATTTCGAACTGACAACCTCTGGTTGTTTCCTGCGGATTTACTTCTTTCATACTCATTCTGATTCTTTTTTTTGATGAATTAGGCAGCAAAATTAGCCATAGCATCAGAATCGGGATAGAACAAAAGAGACATTCAGACGGGACTTGCAAACAAATCAGAGTGCAATGCCGTGTCTTTCAGCAGAACGGCCGGCGTACAACCGCAGAAATGCTTGAATTCGCGGCAAAAGTGCGACTGGTCTGAATATCCGCTTGCATAAGCTATCCGAGCCAGATTTACGTTTTGGCGAGAATGGTTCTGCATCAATAGCAAAGCCCGTTGAAAGCGGACGATTCGCGCATATTCCTTAGGATTGATACCGACGAGAGAACTGAATTCTCTCTCGAACTGCTTCTTGCCAAGGCATGCAACTGATGCCAAATCGCCCACCGTAGTCTGCGGAAAGCCGAGAATCTGCCGCACGGAAGTATCAATCCGGTCGATTTTACGAAGCGTTTCGGTCTTGCAGCTGGCAAGTCGTGCCAGAAGCCAGTTTTCGATGAGATTTATGGCGGTTTCATCGCTTCTACAATCAAAAATCCGCTCCGAAAGTCCGCTCAAACTTCGGTCGTCAAGATTGTAGCCAGATGTTTCAATGTTATAGAAGAGCGACGTCGGAACGTTAAGAAACGCGCTCATGGCATGAGGATGAAAAACGACGACAATCATATCCAAATCGCCTTCGGAACACAGATGAGACGAAAAGTTAACCTGTCCGCTGATTGTAAGCCGGTCCTGCGTGACGCAAAATTCGGGGATATAGAGCGGTTTTCTCCTATGGAAGATAATCTGTGTGCACCCGAGGGGAAAAGACAGCGTATTCAGCCTCATATCGCTTCTGAAAGCCCAATAGAAGCGTACAAAGGGCTGCAACATTCTGCAAGGCTTGTAAAATTTAAAATCATCTTGAATCATTCTACAAAACTAACGTTTTTTCTGCCGAACGGCGAAAAACGTGCTCTATTATCACCAATTACTATTGTTTCTGAAATAATTAACGTATTTTTGTAATAGCAAAATCTCTAATACTTGGGATTTTGTTATTACAAACACTTTTTAACTGCATATAAATATGATTTCATCTTTTAGTCTTGCTTATCGTCTCAAAAGAGGTATGTTAGAGATAGCTTCTGCAACACCAGATGATATATTGGATAAATACTTAGATCCTACTCAGACAGAAAAACTGCCTGAAGATGTGTGTTTCAAAGTTGCCGCTGGAAAAAAGGAATATGACCTCATTGGTTATTATCAAAACTGGCAGGTTTTTTATTCTCAGAGAATAATAGATGTTTTATCATTATTTATCGACATGTCAGATAAATGCTACCCTATTAAGATAGAAGGTGTAGAACAGCAGTATTATGTCATATACAATTTAAAAACATATCCTTTCTGGAACAGGGAAGAGACGATAACCATGAGGGATGATCCTTATTTCTTTGGAATTCAAGATGCCTCAATTCCTATTTTCGGGATTGAGGATACAGGTTTTGTCATAGTATCGGAAAAAGTTAAAGACGCATTGCTGAAAAGTAAAATTTCAAATATTGATTTAAATGAAACTTTCGGATGTTCAATTGAGGAATACAAAAAAAATAAAAGAATCTAATTTTAAGCCTCTGATACATATATACGAAGATAAATAGGGCAAATCTTTAACAACATCCCCCACTTGTGAGTTCCTTGGAGGAATCTTTTTTCTTAGAACAAAACTGAGAATTCGCCTCGGTCTCTCGTCCTTAATCAAGCGTAAACTGCCTGTAAGTTGAAAACGAAAAAAGGGGATTGTACCATAATAAGGAGTATAGCAAAAACATCTCCCGCCCTTGTCTGCACGGATGTGCTCAAGAAAGCATACAAAAAAAGTACAACCCCCAAATGCAAAAGTAAATATTATTTTGATAAAAACAAAAAAAGGCTCTGGATTTTACTCCAAAGCCTTCTATTTTATGACATTGACGTACTTTTAGTCGTTCAATTTAGCCTTGATGAACTCGCGGTTAAGACGAGCGATGTTAGAGATTGACTCGCACTTAGGACAAACAGCCTCACATGCGCGTGTGTTTGTACAGTTACCAAAGCCAAGCTCGTCCATACGCGCAACCATTGCCTTAGCACGCTTTGCAGCCTCAGGACGGCCCTGTGGCAACAAAGCCAACTGGCTAACCTTTGAAGATACGAACAACATTGCAGAACCGTTCTTACAAGCAGCAACGCAAGCACCGCAGCCGATACATGTTGCGCAGTCCATAGCCTCGTCGGCATCCTGCTTAGGGATAAGGATAGCGTTTGCATCCTGTGGCTGACCAGTACGAACTGAAGTGTAACCACCTGCCTGAATAATCTTGTCGAATGCAGAGCGGTCAACCATACAGTCCTTTATTACAGGGAAACCTGCTGAACGCCAAGGCTCTACAGTAATAACGTCGCCATCGTTGAACTTACGCATGTACAACTGGCAAGTTGTAGCGCCGCGCTCAGTCTTTCCGTGTGGAGTACCGTTGATGTAAAGAGAACACATACCACAGATACCCTCGCGACAGTCGTGGTCGAATACGAATGGTTCCTGACCCTCGTTGATAAGCTCTTCGTTAAGCATATCAAGCATTTCAAGGAAAGAAGTGTCGTCTGGCACGTTCTTCATCTCATGTGTATCGAAGTGTCCCTTGTCCTTAGGACCATTCTGCTTCCAATACTTTATAGTAAAACTTATATTTTTAGCCATTTTGTTTAATCTTTAAGTTTGTTCGACAAATTAAATTAGTTCTTGTAGTTACGAGTCTGTACCTTGATAGCCTCATAGTGAAGCGGCTCCTTTATAAGTGTTGGAGCAACCTCGTCAGAGCCCTGATACTCCCAGCAACCTACATAGAAGTAGTTCTCATCGTCACGCTTAGCCTCGCCCTCTTCTGTCTGGTACTCCTCACGGAAGTGACCACCACAGCTCTCGTTACGAGAAAGAGCATCGTATGCTACAAGTTCGCCCATTGTGATGAAGTCGCGCAAGTGGATAGCCTTGTCAAGCTCTACGTTCAAGCCCTCTTTTGTGCCCGGAATGAACAAGTTTGTCTCGAACTCCTTGCGAAGTTTCTTCAACAACTCAAGACCTTCCTTCAAGCCCTCGGCTGTACGTCCCATACCAACGTGCTCCCACATGATGTGACCAAGCTCCTTGTGGATAGAGTCAACAGAACGTTTACCCTTGATAGCCATCAACTTATCGATAGCCTCGTCTACGTTCTTTTCTGCCTCGGCAAATTCTGGAAGATCTGTAGAAAGACGTGGCCAGATTGTCTGGTCTGCCAAATAGTTCTGGATTGTGTAAGGCAATACGAAGTAACCGTCAGCCAAACCCTGCATCAACGCGCTGGCGCCCAGGCGGTTAGCACCATGATCAGAGAAATTACACTCACCAATTGCGAACAATCCCTTGATTGAAGTCTGAAGCTCGTAGTCAACCCAGATACCACCCATTGTGTAGTGGATAGCAGGATAAATCATCATTGGATTGTAGTACTCTACGCCATCGACAGTCTTTGCAAGCTCGCCTGGATTAACGTCGGTGATTTCCTCGTACATATCGAACAAGTTACCGTAACGAGCACGAATCTCGTCGATACCAAGACGCTGGATAGACTCAGAGAAGTCGAGGAATACTGCAAGACCTGTATTGTTTACGCCGAAGCCCTTGTCGCAACGCTCCTTAGCTGCACGTGATGCAACATCGCGTGGAACAAGGTTACCGAATGCAGGATAACGACGCTCCAAGTAGTAGTCGCGGTCTGCCTCAGGAATATCACTACCCTGAATCTCGCCTGACTGAAGCTTCTTAGCATCCTCAAGTTTCTTAGGAACCCAGATACGACCATCGTTACGCAATGACTCTGACATCAGAGTAAGCTTTGACTGGTTGTTTCCGTGAACTGGGATACAAGTTGGGTGAATCTGTACATAAGAAGGGTTTGCGAAGTAAGCACCCTTACGATAGCACTGAACAGCTGCTGTACAGTTACATCCCATAGCATTTGTTGAAAGGAAGTAAGCATTTCCGTAACCACCAGTTGCAATTACAACTGCGTTTGCAGAGAAACGCTCAAGCTTACCAGTTATAAGGTTCTTGGCAATGATACCGCGAGCACGACCGTCAACAATAACAACGTCCTCCATCTCGTAGCGAGTGTAGAGCTTAACCTTCTTTGCCTCGACCATGCGGCTAAGTGCTGAGTATGCACCAAGAAGAAGCTGCTGACCTGTCTGACCCTTTGCATAGAATGTACGAGATACCTGAGCACCACCGAATGAACGGTTTGCAAGCATACCGCCGTATTCGCGAGCGAATGGAACGCCCTGAGCAACACACTGGTCGATGATGTTGTTTGAAACCTCAGCCAAACGGTAAACGTTAGCCTCGCGAGCACGATAGTCGCCACCCTTTACAGTATCGTAGAACAAACGGTAAACAGAGTCGCCATCGTTCTGATAGTTCTTTGCTGCATTGATACCACCCTGTGCAGCGATAGAGTGAGCACGGCGTGGAGAATCCTGAATACAGAAATTCAGTACGTTGAAGCCCATCTCGCCAAGAGAAGCGGCAGCTGATGCACCTGCAAGACCTGTACCTACAACGATTACATCAAGACGAAGCTTGTTCTTAGGATTCACCAATTTCTGGTGTGCCTTGTAATTGGTCCACTTTTCTGCTACTGGACCCTCTGGAATTCTTGAATCTATTGTTGACATAATGATTTTTCGAATTTAAATGAATGAATAAAACTATCAAGCAGCAAATATTGAGAACTTAACAACTACTGCAAGGAACATAAGGATAATGATTGTTGAGAATACATAACCAATCATCTTCCAACGGTTAAACCAAATCTTACCGCTAACGCCAAGAGTCTGCATTGCACTCCAGAAGCCGTGTGTAAGATGGAACCACAAGGCAATAAGCCATAGTACATAGATTACTGAGTAAACAGGCTGTTTGAATGTCTGCTCGATGAATGCATAGCCGTCAGATGGCTTTGGAGTGTCGAAAGGACCAGAGATGCCAGCCAGCTCTGCAAACATCATATTGTACCAGAAATTGTACAAGTGCAGCAGCATACCAAGAATGATGATAATACCAAGGACAAGCATGTTCTGTGAAGCCCACTCAACCTTCTCTGGCTTGTTTGTAACAGCATAGGCATTGTTACCGCGAGCCTTTCTGTTCTGGTAATTCAAAATGAAAGCCATAACGAAGTGAACGACTACCAGTGCGCCAAGTCCAATAGTAGCTGCAACAGCATACCAATTTGCGCCCAAGAACTCACAAATCATGTTGTAGCCCTCAGCAGAGAACAATGCTACTACGTTCATTGACGCATGGAACGTCAAGAACAAGATAAGGGCAATGCCCGATACAGACATCACAACCTTACGTCCAATTGAAGAATCAATTAACCACATAAATGATTAAAAATTTAAAGTTATTTTATTATTAATACAAATTTGTTCTTGCCTTCTTTGCGCAAAAGTATACTAAAAAAATGAAATTTTACGGAATATATAAGGTAAAAAATCAATCCCGACCTAAAAAAAAGCGTTTGACACTCGTATTTGCAAACTACACATTTCAAAAGAAAATAATTTTGTTTATTTTTGCGCTAATATTAAAATCGGACTTATGGAATTTAAATTTGATGTGATTGTTATCGGCGCAGGACACGCTGGATGCGAAGCAGCGGCAGCCTCCGCCAATATGGGAGCCAAAACTTGCCTTATTACCATTGACATGAACAAAATCGGTCAGATGAGTTGTAATCCTGCCATCGGAGGCATCGCAAAAGGACAGATTGTCCGCGAAATCGATGCTCTCGGAGGATTCATGGGCATCGTCACCGACCGTACAGCCATTCAGTTCCGAATGCTTAACCGCTCTAAAGGTCCGGCAATGTGGAGTCCAAGAGCACAGTGCGACCGTGGCAAGTTTATCTGGGCATGGCGCGAGATTCTCGAAAACACTCCTAACCTAAGCATCTGGCAAGATGTTGTAAAGGAAATAATAGTAAAGGGCGATGAAATCGTTGGAGTAAAGACGATTCTCGATGTTGAATTCTATGCGAAATCGGTCGTTCTCACCGCAGGAACATTCCTTAACGGACTAATGCACTTCGGAAGAACACAAGTTCCGGGCGGACGAGTTGCCGAACCTGCCTCATACCATCTTACCGAATCGATAACGGCTCATGGCATTAACGCGGCACGAATGAAGACTGGAACTCCGGTAAGAATTGATGCACGAAGCGTTGATTTCTCGAAAATGGAGGTTCAGGACGGCGAAAACGACTTTCACAAGTTCTCTTATATGGGCGAATCGCGAAAACTGAAGCAACTTCCGTGCTGGACTTGCTACACAAATTCAGAAGTTCACAGAATTCTGAACGAAGGTCTGCCCGACTCCCCTCTCTACAACGGTCAAATCAAGAGTATCGGTCCGAGATACTGTCCGAGCATCGAGACAAAAATCGTAACATTCCCCGACAAGGAGCAGCATCCGTTATTTCTCGAGCCCGAAGGCGAAACAACACAGGAGATGTATTTGAACGGTTTCTCGTCTTCACTTCCGATAGATATTCAGCTAAACGCTCTAAAAAAAATCCCGGCTTTTGAGAATATCCAGCTTTATCGCCCGGGATATGCAATTGAATACGATTTCTTCGACCCTACACAGCTCACGCACACGCTCGAATCGAAGATTCTGAAAGGCTTGTTCTTTGCCGGACAGGTAAACGGCACAACAGGCTACGAGGAAGCCGGCGGTCAAGGAACAATTGCCGGAATAAACGCAGCTCTGCGTTGCAGCGGAAACAAGACTTTCACTCTCGGACGCGACGAAGCATATATTGGCGTTCTCATCGACGATTTGGTCACAAAGGGTGTGGACGAGCCTTACCGAATGTTTACTTCGAGAGCCGAATACAGAATCTTGCTCAGACAAGACGATGCAGATGCTCGCTTGACAGAAAAAGCATTCAACATCGGACTTGCAACCTCTGCCCGTTTTGAGTATTTCAAGAAGAAAGAAAAACAGATGAACGACATCGTTGAATTCTGCCAAAATTTCTCAATCAAGCAAGACAGAATAAATCCGTTTCTTGAGCGAGTTGGCGCTACCCCAATCAAGCAAGGTTGCAAGCTAATCGACTTGATTAGCCGTCCTCAGATTGGCATCGAAAACATATCTTCGCAAATCGAATCTTTCAGAAATCTTCTCGACAAGATTGATGACAGAAAAGACGAAATCATCGAAGCCACCGAGATACAGATAAAATACAAAGGTTACATCGAACGAGAGAAACTTGTGGCGGACAAAATGCAGCGTCTCGAGAACATCAAAATCAAGGGTCGCTTCAAGTACAACGAGATTCAGAATCTCTCGACCGAGGCTCGCCAGAAGCTCACGAAAATCGACCCCGAATCTCTGGCTCAGGCAAGTCGAATTCCGGGCGTTTCACCGAGCGATGTCAACATCCTGCTCGTGCTCCTCGGAAGGTGATTTTAGGCTGGGTTTCACGTGAAACAATTTGTTTCACAAAACTTATAACCATCCGTCAAATCAAGAAGTTACAAAAGTTTATTAAAGCATTTTTTGCTGAAGTTATACTTTAACACCACACTATCATGAGCGAGCAGAAAGCGTCTTCTTACAAGGATTACATCATGGGCATCGTACACAATTTACCAGAGTGTCCGGGATGCTATCAGTACCTCAACGAGGAGGGAGAAATCATCTATGTTGGTAAGGCAAAGAACCTAAAAAGAAGGGTTAGTTCATACTTTAACAAGAACCAGATTTCGAACAAAACGAGGATGCTTGTAAGCAAGATTCGAGACTTGAAATATGTGGTTGTAAACACAGAAGAGGATGCTCTTTTGCTCGAAAATAATCTCATAAAAAAGTACAAACCGAGGTATAATATTCTGCTAAAAGATGATAAAACCTACCCTTCTATTTGCGTGAGCAACGAGTATTTTCCACGTGTCTTCAGCACTCGAAAAACAGAAAGAAATGGTGCAACCTACTACGGTCCGTACTCGCACATTTCGACAATGTACACGCTTCTTGAGCTGATAAAAAAACTGTATCCTTTGCGGACTTGCAACCTTGTTTTATCTCCAGAAAACATAAAATCCGGCAAGTTTTCGCCTTGTCTGGAGTATCATATTAAGAATTGTTTGGGGCCTTGTATAGCCAAACAAAGCCACGAAGAATACATCGAAAATATCCGTCAGATTAAAGAAATTCTGAAAGGGAACACGCACGAAATAGAGAAAGAAATGTACGAAAAGATGCTCCAACTTTCGGAAGAAATGCGTTTTGAAGAGGCTGAAATCATCAAAAAGAAGTACATGATTCTCGAAAATTACAGAGCAAAAAGCGAGGTTGTAAGTCAGATTTTGCATAATATAGATGTGTTCTCAATTGGCATAGACGAGGATAATGCGTTTATAAATTACCTGCATATCACCAATGGTGCTATTAACCAAGCATTCACTTTTGAGTACAAAAAAAAGCTCGATGAAACCAAAGAAGAACTGCTTTTAATGGGTATAATCGAAATGCGCGAGCGTTATAAAAGCACCTCAAAAGAGATTATCGTACCTTTTGAAATAGAGTCGGAATTGAATAATGTTACGTTTACAGTACCACAACGAGGCGACAAAAAAAAGCTTCTCAGTCTGTCGGAAATGAACGTAAAGCAATACCAGTTCGACCGATTAAAGCGCGCAGAAAAGCTAAATCCAGAGCAAAAGAGCACCAGCCTGATGAAGGAACTACAAGACGCTCTGAAGCTAAAACAGCTGCCAATGCACATAGAATGCTTCGATAATTCGAATATTTCGGGCGAATATGCCGTAGCAGGCTGCGTTGTATTCAAAAAAGCAAAGCCAAGCAAGTCTGATTACCGCAAATTCAACATAAAAACGGTTGAAGGTCCTGACGATTACGCATCTATGCGCGAAGTAGTATATCGCCGTTATTCGCGCCTTGTAGAGGAGAATCAGCCTCTGCCCGACCTCATTATTGCCGATGGCGGAAAAGGCCAGATGGAGGCTATAAGAAGCGTTGTAGAGGATGTTTTACACCTTGATATAGCCATCGCAGGACTTGCCAAGAACGACAAACACCGCACATCCGAACTGCTTTTCGGCAACCCTCCTGCAACGATTGGAATCGATATAAAATCGCGTCTTTTCAAGTTTCTTACACAGATTCAAGACGAAGTTCACCGATATGCCATCACTTTCCACAAGGATAAGCGAAGCAAAGCACAGACAAAATCGGAACTCGACGACATAAAAGGCATCGGAGAAAAGACAAAAAATGCCCTTCTGAAGCATTTCAAGAGCGTAAAACGCATAAAAGAAGCGTCTTTCAGCGACTTGAAAACTGTCGTTGGAGAGAGCAAGGCTGGCATTATCGCGAAGCATTTCGGCATGCCAAAAGAGTAAATTTTCCGCATAAAAATAGCATCTATATAGAATATTGTTTATCTTTGTAAATAAAACATTGAAATGAGAGTTGTTATACAAAGGGTTTCGAAAGCAAGCGTAACCATCAACAACAGCGTAAAATCGGCTATCGGAAAGGGCTTGCTAATCCTCGTCGGAGTAGAAGGAACCGACACTCCAGAAGACGCAGAATGGCTCTGTAAAAAGGCTGTAAACATGCGTATTTTTGACGATGAAAACGGTGTAATGAACAAATCAGTCCTCGATATCGGCGGCGAAATCATCGTTGTAAGTCAGTTTACACTCATGGCATCGACAAAGAAAGGCAACCGTCCTTCGTACATAAGAGCCGCAAAGCACGAGATTTCGATACCTCTCTACAACAAATTCTGCGAGATAATGAAGCACGAACTGGGCAAACCGATAGGCACAGGCGAATTTGGCGCAGACATGAAGGTTGAGTTGCTTAACGATGGCCCTGTAACCATCATTATGGATAGCAAAAATAAGGAATAAAGATGACGATAGAAGAGGCTCAGAAGCAAGTTGACGAGTGGATTCGCCAGTACGGCGTGAGATACTTCAACGAGCTTACAAACATGGCTTGCCTTACCGAAGAGGTGGGCGAACTGGCAAGAATAATGGCAAGAACATACGGCGAACAGTCGTTCAAAGAGGGCGAAAAGCACGATTTAGGCGATGAAATGGCGGATATTTTGTGGGTTCTGATATGTCTTGCCAACCAGACCGGCGTAGACCTTACAGAGGCTTTTAAAAAGAATCTTGAGAAGAAAACATCGCGCGATAAAGAAAGACATTTGAATAATACAAAACTGAAATAATTATGGATACAAACAAGTACGAGGAAGCTTTAAAGCAGTATAATACTGCACTCAACGACGAGGCTGTAAAGGCTAAGGTTGAGAGAATTATCAGCGAAAGACTGGCTGAAAACCGCACTCCAGAGACAATGAAGTTCTTGTTCAACAGCATCGAACTTACATCGTTAAGTTGTACCGACAGCGACGAGAGCATCTTGAAAATGGTTGAGAAAGTAAACAGTTTCGATGCCGACCACACCGATTTGGGACACGTTGCAGCCATCTGCGTTTACCCAAATTTCGCAAAAATCGTAGCCGATTCTCTTGAGGTTGACGGCGTAGAAATCACCTGTGTATCAGGCGCTTTCCCTTCTTCACAGACATTCCAAGAGGTTAAGGTTGCCGAGACAGCCCTTGCTGTTAAGGACGGAGCAACAGAAATAGACATCGTTCTGCCTGTTGGTCAGTTCTTGGCTGGTGATTATGAGGGTGTTGCCGACACAATTTCTGAATTGAAGGCTATCTGCGGCGAGAAATCGCTTAAGGTAATCCTCGAGACTGGCGCGTTGAAAACTGCTGAAAACATCAAGAAAGCAGCCATCATCGCGATGTATGCCGGAGCCGATTACATCAAGACATCTACCGGAAAAATCTCTCCAGCAGCCACTCCAGAGGCAGCTTACGTTATGTGCGAGGCTATCAAGGAATACAAGGAGAAGACTGGCATTCAGATTGGATTCAAGCCTGCTGGCGGCATGAAAACCATCGACGATGCCCTAACCTACTATACAATTGTCAAGGAAGTTCTTGGTAACGAGTGGGTTAACAACAAGATGTTCCGCCTTGGAACAAGCAGTTTGGCAAACCTTATCTACAAGGAATTAACAAAGGATACAGAGAATTATTTCTAATTGCAGCATTAGCGATAAAATCTTTTGATTTAAAGACGAAAAACGGGACTAAATACGCAATTTAGCCCCGTTTTTTTATTTCTGAAATACTATAAATTACGGTTTGTTACGAAGTCGAGATATTCGAAAAGCGAATCGCGAATATCGCAATCTGGGAAGATACAGAGAATATCTTTCGCCTTCTGTTCGTACTGTTTCATTACCGATTCGGCATACTCTATTCCGCCGTTTTTGATGGCAAAATCCATCAGTTTATCGCGCTCTTCCTCGGTGGATTCGAGGCTTTTTACCTTCATCGCAAGCTCGCGATATGCAGCATCTGTGCTCTTATTAACGGCATAAATGGCAGGCAGAGTGAGCTTGCCTTCGCGCATATCGTTGCCCGTAGGTTTGCCTATTTCGGACGATGAAATGTAGTCGAAAATATCATCTTTTATCTGAAAACAGATACCTAAAAGTCTGCCAAATTCGCGTATTTTAGCAATATTTTCATCAGACGCACCTGCGCTTACGGCTCCCATTTCAGCACTTGCAGCAAAGAGAACGGCTGTTTTTTTCTCGATTACATCGAGGTATTTCTCTTCCGAAATATCCTTGTTGTCGATGTTTTCTATCTGTTTTATCTCGCCTTCTGCCAACAGCCGTCCGAGGATGCTCACGATGTTAACTATCCGGCAATCATTCGTCTTGGCTGAATTCAGAAGAGCCGAAGATAGAAGATAATCGCCCATAAGGACAGACAACCTATTATCAAACAGAGAGTTAACACTTCTCTGTCCTCTTCGTCTGTCGCTTTCATCAACCACATCATCATGCACAAGGCTTGCCGTATGCAGCAGTTCGAGAGTGACTGCCGAATACAGAGTCTTGTCGTTTATCTCACCGTTAAGCTTCGCTGTCAAGAGAACCAGAATGGGGCGCATCTGCTTTCCCTTTTTCTGATGAATGAATTGTAAAATCTTATTTATCAGATTATTATCATGCACAAAGCATTTGTCAAAGACAACATTAAACGCCTCTAACTCTTTCTCAACGGGTTTTCTTATAAAACTAATCTGATCCATAAATATAATAGTTGCAAATTTACTAATAAAATGATTGTAAATCATATTTTTTAGTTACTTTTACATCTCAAAGTTAAAATAAATGGAAAAACTATTCTTACTCGATGCCTACGCGCTCATCTACAGAGCCTACTACGCGCTTATACGAACTCCAAGAATAAACTCAAAAGGGCTGAACACATCGGCAATACTCGGTTTTGTCAACACTCTTGAGTATGTTCTTAATAATGAGAATCCTACGCACATCGGCATCGCCTTCGACCCGAGCGGAAAGACTTTCCGCCACGAGATGTACGAACCTTACAAGGCTCAAAGAGAGTCAACTCCCGAAGATATAAAACTTTCTGTTCCGATAATAAAGAAGATTATCGAGGCTTACAACATTCCTATTCTGGAAGTTGCTGGTTTCGAGGCAGATGACGTTATTGGAACGCTTTCGCATCAGGCCGACGAGAAAGGAATACAAACTTTCATGCTCACTCCCGACAAGGACTACGGTCAGCTGGTTACAGAAAACGTGAAGATGTTCCGCCCAAAGCATACCGGCGGCTATGAGATTATGGGCATAGAGGAGGTGAAGAAAAAATTCGGCATTGAGAATACCGACCAAGTTATAGACTTCCTCGGACTTATGGGCGATGCGTCCGACAACATTCCGGGATGTCCGGGCGTTGGCGAAAAGACGGCGCAGAAAATCATCAGCGAATTTGGAAGCATCGAAAATCTTCTTAACAGCACCGAACAGCTGAAGGGTGCTCTGAAAAAGAAGGTAGAAGAGAACAAGGAACTGATTTCACTTTCGAGGGTTCTCGCCACAATCCGAAAAGATGTTCCGATAACTCTCGACATGGAAAATCTGAAAATTGCCAAACCAAACGAGGAAGAGTTGAGAAAACTTTTTGAGGAACTCGAATTCAGCAAACTTCTAAACAAGGTTTTGGGCGTTAAGCCGAAGTCGGTCGAAAAAGGCCCGATTCAGGGCGATTTGTTCAGCGGATTCGCGGCAGACGTTCAAGAAGAAAAAGCCGAAAGCAAGCAAACTACGCTTTCAGACATAGAGCATAAATACATTCTTGTTGACAATCAAGAGATTGAAGATAATCTTTTGCGAAATATTTTGTCACAAAAAGAAGTCTGTTTCGACACCGAAACGACCGGAACAGACCCAATGAACGCCGATATTGTGGGTATGAGTTTCAGTTTTGCCGAAAACGAGGCTTACTACGTTCCGTTGAGCCAAAACAGAGACGAGGCGCAAACGACACTCAACAAATTCAAGCCATTCTTCGAAAATGAAGAAATCGGCAAGGTTGGTCAGAACATGAAGTACGACATGCTCGTTCTGATGAACTACGGCATAAAGGTTAAAGGCAAGATGTTCGACACAATGGTGGCTCATTATGTGATACAACCAGAGTTGCGTCACAACATGGACTACATGGCTTCTACCCTACTCAACTACACAACTATTCACATCGAGGAAATTATCGGAGCAAAGGGCAAGAACCAAAAGAACATGCGCGACCTCTCGCCAAACGACGTTTACGAATATGCTTGCGAGGATGCCGACGTAACTCTGAAACTCAAAAACATTCTTGCCGACAAATTGAAGGAGAAAGAATGTGAAGAACTCTTCTACAATATTGAGATGCCGCTCGTGCCTGTTCTCACAAAGATGGAATACGACGGCGTTTGTCTCGACACCGAATCTCTGAAGGAAAGTGCAAAAAGATTCACCGAAGAACTCATAAATATCGAAAAGGAGATAACCGAACTTGCCGGTCAGGAGTTTAATATCTCATCGCCGAAGCAAGTTGGCGAAATCCTCTTCGACAAGATGAAGATTGTAGAGAAACCGAAAAAGACGAAGACTGGTCAGTACGTTACATCCGAAGAGGTTCTGCAATCGCTCAAAGGCAAGCATAAAATCGTTGAGCGTATTCTCGACTATCGCGGACTAAAGAAGCTTCTCAGCACATATATCGAGGCTCTTCCAGAACTGATAAATCCGCGAACGGGGAAGATTCATACATCTTTTAATCAGACTGTTACGGTAACAGGCAGACTAAGTTCGAGCAACCCTAACTTGCAGAACATCCCTATCCGCGACGACAACGGAAAGGAAATAAGAAAGGCATTCATTCCCGAAGAAGGATGCCAGTTCTTCTCTGCCGATTACTCACAGATTGAGCTTAGAATAATGGCTCATCTTAGCGGCGATGCCAACATGATTGAGAGCTTTAACGAAGGTCTCGACATTCATGCTGCAACGGCTGCAAAAATATACAAAAAGGATGTTAGCGAGGTTACAAAGACGGAGCGAAGCAAATCAAAGACTGCCAACTTCGGCATTATCTACGGCATCAGCGTGTTTGGTCTTGCCGAGCGCATGATGGTTCCGCGCGCCGAGGCTAAAGAGCTGATAGACGGCTATTTCGCCACCTTCCCAAGCGTTAAGGAGTACATGAACAAGAGCATCGAGGTGGCTCGCGAAAAGATGTACACCGAGACGATTTTCAAGCGTCGCTGCTATCTGCCCGACATCAATTCGGGTAACTCGGTTGTTCGCGGATATGCCGAGCGCAACGCCATAAACGCACCTATCCAAGGTAGTGCCGCCGACATCGTAAAAGTGGCAATGATAAACATTTACAATCGTTTCGAAAGAGAAGGAATCCGCTCAAAGATGATTCTTCAGGTGCACGACGAACTTAACTTCAGCGTATATCCCGACGAGAAGGAGAAGGTTGAGCAGATTGTAATTGAGGAGATGGAGAATGCCTATAAGATGAAAGTTCCGTTGAAGGCTGATTGCGGCTGGGGCAAAAACTGGCTGGAGGCACACTAAATGGCACTATCCTCCCCCGAATTCATTATTTTTTACTATTTTTGCGAACTGAAATTTTAATTAGAAAATAATAAGACTAAAATATGGCATTAAAAGCAGGTATTGTAGGACTTCCAAACGTGGGAAAGTCTACCCTATTCAACTGTTTGTCAAGTGCTAAGGCACAGGCGGCAAACTTCCCTTTCTGTACCATCGACGCACAACTCGGACAGGTCTCGGTACCAGACGAGCGACTAACAAAACTGGCAGAGATTGTTCATCCGGGACGCATCGTTCCAGCCACTTGCGAGATTGTTGACATCGCAGGTCTTGTTAAGGGCGCAAGCAAGGGCGAAGGTCTTGGAAACCAGTTTCTTGGCAACATTCGCGAGACCGACGCAATAATCCACGTTCTGCGTTGTTTCGACAACGATAACATCGTTCATGTTGACGGAAAGGTGAACCCAGTTCACGACAAAGAAGTTATCGACACCGAACTTCAGCTGAAGGACTTGGAAACCGTTGAAAACAGACTGAAGAAAGTCGAGAAAATTGCCAAAATAGGTAACGACAAGAATGCCAAAATAGAATACGGAGTGCTTGCTGCATACCAGAAGGCTCTGATGGAAGGCAAGAGCGCGCGTACCGTCTCGTTCGAGAGCGAGGACGAGCAGGAGATTGCAAAGAATCTCTTCCTTCTAACCTCAAAGCCAGTACTTTACGTCTGCAACGTAGACGACAAGAGCGCGGCATCTGGCAACGAATATGTTGAGCAGGTTAAAGAGGCTGTAAAAGATGAGAATGCCGAAATTCTGGTCATCTCGGCTCAGACCGAGGCTGATATTTCTGAACTCGAGTCGTACGAAGAGAAGCAGATGTTCCTCGAAGACCTCGGTTTGAAACAGTCTGGCTGCGACAGACTTATCAACTCAATCTACCACCTTCTGAACCTTCAGACATTCATCACGGCTGGCGAGATGGAGGTTAAGGCATGGACATTCCACAAGGGTTGGAAAGCACCACAATGCGCTGGCGTAATCCACACCGACTTCGAGAAGGGATTCATCCGCGCCGAGGTGATAAAGTACGAAGACTACATCAAGTACGGAAGCGAGGCTGCCGTTCGCGAGGCAGGAAAACTTGGCGTAGAGGGCAAGGAGTATGTTGTGCAGGACGGCGACATCATGCACTTCCGCTTCAACGTATAAAACTTTGCCGGTATGATGAATCTTCTTTACTTCATAAACTGGAACCCTAACCTTGAGTTGTTCCGCATCGGTCCTTTCTCGGCAAGATACTATGGCGTTTGCTGGATTATGGGACTCGCGCTGGGTTACTTCATAGTTAAATGGCTGTACGAGAAGCAGAAAATAAAGCCAGAACTGTTCGACCCTCTGTTTACATACTGCTTCTTGGGTATCTTTATCGGTGCGCGACTGGGGCATTGTCTGTTCTACGACTTCGGATATTTCTCGAACCATCTTATAGAGATGTTTTTGCCAATACGCGAGGTGTTCGACCCTAACCACGCACAATGGTTCTTGGGCTGGATTCCATGTACGCACGGTGGCTGCGGATGGGACCTTATTGGATATCAAGGACTTGCAAGCCACGGCGGAACAATAGGAATCATCATCGCGTTGCTGTTGTATGTAAGATGGTCAAAGCTGAACGTTATGCGAGTGCTCGACAACATCGCGATAGCCACTCCGGTTACGGCATGCTTCATCAGACTGGGAAACCTTATGAATTCTGAGATTATAGGCTGCCCTACCAATGTGCCTTGGGCGTTTATCTTCCACAGAGTAGATGAGGTTCCGCGACATCCGGGACAGCTTTACGAAGCCATAGCCTACTTCATCATTCTCTTGGTTGGGCTTTACCTCTACAAGAAGCACGAAGAAAAGGTTGGCACGGGATTCTTCTTCGGATTCTGCCTTGCTTCTATCTTCACGTTCCGCTTCTTTGTTGAGTATGTTAAGGAAGTACAAGAAGATTTCGAAAACGGAATGTTGTTTGACATGGGACAGATTCTCAGCATCCCATTCATCATAATCGGATTCTATTGCATGTTTGGCGGAAGCCTCTGCAAGAAATTCGGCGAGAAGAAATAAAGATTTTTAGTTCGAGGGGAAACGGTGTGAAACATTGTTTCCCCTCGATTGTTTCACAAGAAACAAAAAGTTATAAACACGCTGTTGATAATCAGAAATCGTCTGTTTGTGTGGATTTTGGCGGTTATCAACAGAAAAAGCGGTTGTTTTCCACAGTTTTCGGCCTTGTTTTAAACAAAATGGTGATTCTCAGATAGTTTTTCAACATCGACAAAGCGTTTCGACTTGGAAACAAAAAGAAATCGGAAAATGACGTTTAGAAAAAATCAGAAGGCGTATCGTGCGCCAGTAATAAACATTCCCTGATAGCCGTAGCCTGTTTCGAAGAAGCCTTTCAGCCTGCGGCCACCAAACTCAAAGCCGAGGGGCATTATCTGATATGCCAGATTAACCTCGTTGCTAACCTCACGCTTGTCGCCCGGCATCTTAATGAATCCTACATGGTCGAAAGACGGACCGAGGGCAACCTTGGCATAGAAGCTGAAGTGGTCGCGATGTATGGCATTTACTCTGCCGGCAACCATAAAGGCAAACACGTTACGGTCTTTTTTGTTTAAAACCTCTGGAGAAAACTCCATAACATCGCCTCCAGAATATGAATGGAAAACAAACAATCCGCCAACCGACAGCCAATGGTTAAAACTGTGCATATATTGTACGGCTATCGGAGTAACACGAACATGGTAATACGGATTGTTATAAAAACCGTCTTCATTATAGCCCCAATCCATTACAGGCACATACGGATACGGAGCAATTCCGATGCTGACAGACACTTCGTCTTTAAGTTCCTGAGCCGACAGATTTGTACTCAAGGCACACACCGCAGCAAGCACGGCAATCATTTTTCTGACTGATTTCATTTTTGCACTAATTCTAAAATTGTTAAGCAAACACAAAATTATAGCATTTTTATTCCCCCTACGAACAAAAAACATTATTTTTGTTGCTCAAACAAAAAAGACGATACAATAATGGCAAGAGAAGATGTGGTAATGACTCCGATGATGAAGCAGTTTATGGATTTGAAGGACAAGAATCCCGATGCAATCCTGCTGTTCAGATGCGGCGACTTTTACGAAACATATTGCGAAGACGCAGTTACTACTGCCGACATAACTGGCATAACCCTTACAAAGCGTAACAACGGCGGCAAGGGAACGGTTATTGAGATGGCAGGATTTCCACATCACGCTCTCGACACATATCTGCCAAAACTGATACGCGCCGGACATCGCGTTGCCATCTGCGACCAACTCGAAGACCCGAAACTGACAAAGAAACTGGTTAAGCGTGGCATAACCGAGCTTGTAACGCCGGGCGTGGCAATGGGCGACAATGTTCTCAACTACGACGAGAACAACTTTCTTGCAGCCCTTCATTTTAACAAGAACGTAATCGGTATTGCCTTCCTCGATATTTCTACGGGCGAGTTCCTTACAGCCGAAGGCACATCCGACTATATAGACAAGCTTCTTGGCAACTTCTCGCCAAAAGAGGTGCTCTTCAGACGCGGATACAAGGAGCTGTTTCAGAGCACGTTCGACTCAAAACTGTACACTTTCGAGATGGACGACTGGGTGTTTACCGAGTCGCAGGCATACGACAAGCTTATAAAGCATTTCGATACAAAGAACCTGAAGGGATTCGGCATAGAGCATCTGCGCAACGGAATTGTAGCTGCCGGAGCAATACTGCAATATCTTGAGATGACTCAGCACACGCAGATTGGCCACATCACGTCAATCTCGCGTATCGAGGAGGACAAATATGTGCGCCTCGACAAGTTCACGATACGCAGCTTGGAGCTGATGAACACCATGAACGAGGGCGGCAACAGTCTTCTGACGGTCATAGACCGCACTATTTCGCCCATGGGAGCCCGAATGTTAAAGAGGTGGATAGTATTCCCACTCAAGAGCGTTTCGGCGATAAATGAGCGCCTTGACGTGGTCGAGTACTTCTTCCGCGAGCCGGACTTCAAGGAGTGCATAACCGAGCAGATGCAACTTGTGGGCGATATAGAGCGAATAATCTCGAAGGTAGCCACAGGGCGAGTGTCGCCGCGCGAGCTTGTGCAACTAAAGATTGCGCTTCAGGCTACGCAACCGATAAAGTCGGCGTGCGAACACTCTGCCAACGACCGTCTGAAGCGTATCGGCGAACTTCTTAACGACTGTTCCATCATTCGCGAACGCATAGCCAAGGAGATTGTAAACGACCCTCCGCTGTTGGTTGCCAAAGGCGGCGTTATTGCCGATGGGGTCAACGCAGAGCTGGACGAACTGCGACGCATAGCCTTCTCGGGCAAGGACTATCTTCTTCAGATTCAGCAGAGAGAGATTGAGGCTACGGGCATATCGAGCCTTAAGATAGGCTATAACAACGTTTTCGGCTATTATATCGAAGTAAGAAACACATACAAGGACAACGTGCCGTCCGACTGGATAAGAAAGCAGACGCTTGCCAACGCCGAGCGTTACATCACTCAGGAACTGAAGGAATACGAGGACAAGATTCTGGGCGCAGAAGAGAAGATTCTGACGCTCGAGACGCGCTTGTTCAACGAGCTTGTGCAGGACATCTCGGGCTATATCCCTGCCATTCAGGTCAATGCCACCCAGCTTGCCAACCTCGACTGTCTGCTGTCGTTTGCAATAGCGGCGCAGGAGAACAGATATATACGCCCGGAGATTGACGAGAGTCTGGTTATCGACATAAAGCAAGGCAGACACCCTGTTATCGAGAGGCAACTTCCGCTTGGCGAGAAATACATAGCCAACGATATTCTGCTCGACAGCGACAAACAGCAGATTCTGATAATTACAGGTCCTAACATGGGCGGTAAATCGTCGGTTCTGCGACAGACTGCCCTCATCACCCTTCTGGCTCAGATTGGTTGCTTTGTGCCTGCCGAGAGCGCGCGCATTGGCGTGGTAGACAAGATTTTCACGCGTGTGGGCGCAAGCGACAACATATCGGTGGGCGAATCGACCTTCATGGTAGAGATGAGCGAGGCTTCGAACATCCTCAACAACATAACATCGCGCTCGCTCGTGCTCTTCGACGAGCTGGGACGAGGCACATCAACCTACGACGGAATATCTATTGCATGGGCAATAGTTGAGTATATCCACGAGAACAAGAAGGCTAACGCGCGCACGCTCTTTGCCACTCACTACCACGAACTTAACGAGATGTGCAAGAACTTTAAGCGCATAAAGAACTACAACGTGGCGGTTAAGGAGATTGACAACAAGGTTATCTTCCTGCGCAAGCTTGTTGAGGGCGGAAGCGAGCACTCGTTCGGTATCCATGTTGCCAAGATGGCTGGTATGCCAAAGCAGATAGTATCGCGCGCCAACACCATCTTGAAGGAGCTCGAAAGCAAGTATCAGGGCGACGGCAACGGCAAGGCTAAGAGCATAAGCAAGCCGTCGAAGAGCAGCGGAATGCAACTGAGTTTCTTCCAACTCGACGACCCTGTTCTGTGCCAAGTGCGCGACGAGATTCTGGGCATAGACGTAAACAATCTTACTCCGCTCGAGGCTCTGAACAAGCTTAACGAGATTAAGAAGATTGTAAGAGGAAAATAAGAACCACTTGCCTTTATCGGATTTACGCGACATAATCCGATAAAGGCAAGAATTAATTTATAATGCCATGGAAATAGAATTTTCGCCCCAAGCCTATCACTACGATTATGAATATCTTAGGAGTAGAATATACCATTTAGGCAAAGAGCTAAATAAACATCTATCAGGTAGATGTTATATAACAGACATGGAACTTGAAAAAGTCACATTCGAGTTTATTAATACCGAATTATTCAAATGCAGAGTAAGACCTATATATATGCCAATACATGCATATGAGGCTTACGTCATGGCACTATTCTTTGAAATTTCAATGCCATTGGCAGAACTCACCAAGGTTAGTAGAGAAGACACGCCGACATATATCGGCAAGGCTATAATGCAAAAACTCGAATCGCAGAACGTACCAACAAAGATACGCAAGCAGTTCGACAGAGAACGCTTCATCGCCGATGTGCGCGACTTCTTCGTAAACGTTAAAGGTTGCAAGTTAGATTAGCAAGAAAACGTTGCTATATCTGAATGTATATTTTTAGCACAAATAATTATTTTTCTTTGGGTTATGAAAACAAGTTTTATTTTTCAGCCATTCTATGCTCAAGATTTGGTTAAAAAAGCAGAATGTGTAGGACAAGAACTAAACAAACATCTTTCTGGTAAGACTTACACCACAGACATTCAGTTAGATGCACTTACACTTATATTTATAAACACAGAACTGATGAAATGTCGAGTTCGCTCAGATTACAGAGCTACAGCAGACCCTTTTGATCCTTACATCTTCACAGTCATGACATTATTCTTCGAAATTCCAATGCCAGAGGCGGAGTTCATCAAGGTAAGCGATGAGGACAGACCGACATACATCGGCAAGGCTATAATGAAAAAACTCGAATCGCAGAACGTACCAACAAAGATACGCAAGCAGTTCGACAGAGAACGCTTCATCGCCGACGTGCGCGACTTCTTCGTCAACGTTAAAGGCTGCAAGTTAGATTAGCAGACTGCGACATAACAATCTATTAGCGGAGGTTTCGGCACACAAATCCACGAAACCTCCGTTTTTTTTCGTAAAGATGCCGTTGTTCCCAACTTCTGCAATCCCGAATGAATCCCGAAGGCATCCCGAAGAAATCTTACATCAAACGCGCTTACAGACGCTGAAAGCGTCTCCGCTCAGTAACCGTAGGTCGGAGCGACCTGTGGAAAAATGGCACACAAGCCCCAAAGCACTCTAAAGGAGTGCCCCATCTTCTGAACTGCACAACTTATCATAAAATAAAGAAAATAACGTATTTTTGCATTCGTAAATAATGATTGAAATGCCTTATGAGCAAAACAACTATGGGCACAAAGCTTCCCAGAAAGCTTGAACAGAAAATGCAGACAGTTGGCGAGCAAATAAAGCTTGCCCGCTTGCGCCGTAACCTTAGCGTGGCTCAGGTTGCAGAACGTGCAACCTGCTCTCCGCTTACTGTTGCCCGAATCGAGAAAGGTGCGCCGACTGTTGCCATTGGCATCTATCTGCGTGTTCTATATGCCCTGCAACTTGACGATGACATTCTGATGCTGGCACAGAAAGACGAAATGGGCAGAGCCTTGCAGGATCTTGCCCTAAAACACCGCGAACGTGCATCGAAAAAAGAATAAAGCATAGATTATTTGCGGCACAAAACGAAAAAGCCTATCCCTTTTTTAAGAGACAGGCTTGTCATTTCCTTTTAGAGTGCATTGAAAATAGCCGTAACTATTTATTGCACTTTATAATCTGCTACAAAATTACTTCAAAAAAGCCAATCACACAAACATTTTATAGTATTTTTACATCTAGACCAGAATTTTGCGTAATTACCTTCAGTACAACCTCATTTTTTACTCTGTCAAACGCTCTTTTCATATCATCTCTCAAATCAACAACCCTATTACTTGAAACCTGTCCTAACAGATACTTGAACACCTCGTATGTACCACTTAAATTAGTGATTTGCGAAGAATTAAGTTTTACTGGTGACATATTTGGCAATGCACCCGGAAGTTCATAGTCGAAGATAACCTTTCCATGAGCACAACTATTACGTAAACGTCTTATAACATCCATATAACTGGAAAACTGATTTGGAGAACTAATTCCAAAATGCTTTGAAATCTTACTTCTTATTATACCGTCATCCTTCAAATTGTTGAACAACTGAATTACAATACCAAAAGACATAAATTCTATAGCCTTCCATGCTGGCGCATAATCGCGATGATATCTCTTTTTATCACGACTTATTACCGTTTCTCTATCTAAGGCATCAATGGCATTAATGTAATCAGCACCATCTAAAAATATTGTTCTTACACATTTGCTATCAACATACCAAAATGGATTATCAGACCAGAAGTTTGACACTTCGTAGATTAACTTAGTTCTGAAATTTATTTCTATCCTGCTAATATATTTCAGGAAGATATTTCTAACGTCAAAGTCAAAATAATAAAGTTGTATCACATACTCAAACAAAGTTCCCTCTTTAAACTTATGATTTCTCTTTTCGACACGAGGATAAGTTTCCTCAAAAGGAAACCAATAGAAACCTAGTCTATAATACCCGATATCAAACAGATTCTCCCTTGCCTTTTCCTTACTTCCAAAAGTCATGCCTCTAGAACATAGCAACTCTATTTGATTTTCTATCGTAGTAGCTAATTTATTTGTGCCCATAAAATTTCTTTTTTACAAAAATACAAAAAATATTTACAAACTAGAAACACGAATAAAAAATACCCTATCGTGGTCTGCGCTCTTCTCTTCTGCAATCCCGAACGAATCCCGAAGGCATCCCGAAGAAATCTTACATCAAACGCGCTTACAGACGCTGAAGGCGTCTCCGCTCAGTAACCGTAGGTCGGAGCGACCTGCGGAAAAATAGCGCACAAGCCAAAAGCACTCTAAAGGAGTGCCCCATCTTCGGCAAAACGAACTTGCAGAAAATCTGCATAACATATCATAAAATAAAGAAAACTACGTGTTTTTATATCAGTAAAGTTTTTCAAAACACAATATTTCTGTTCTTTATTTACAACGACATTGTACTATTCTATGCGTATCCAGTATTTTACAAACGACTGGCAGTTTATTTGGGAGGGAGGAGCAACGGGCTTCCCACTATGCCCTTGCTATCGGCTTACTTCAATTCCTCCAGTCAATTAAATCACACTCCCAATTTTCAACTTTCTTCAACTTCACCACAACCTACCCATCACCTAATCTGGCTATACTTTGCATATATCTTACATATACCCAACATATACCTTGCATATACATTGACACTATTTTGTATTTACCAAAAGACAAAAAGCTTACTTTTTCTATAATTTTGAATTATTCGTCAAATAGCAGTTAGGCTTTCCACAGAGTTTCACGTTACCCATACCAACCCCAATTGTTACATTGGTAAATTTATATTAAGAGTTTACCTATTCCGATTCTCAACCATTAGTCTACCTTTATAAGCTCTTCCCCGTACCTTCCGGCTTACTTGAATCTACCTTGAATCTATCTTCTGTCTTGCTACCATCTTGCTACCATCTTCCTACCTTCTTCCTACCTTCTTCCTACCCACTATTTTGTATTTACCAAAAGAATATTTTCCGCGCAATTTATTACAAATTCAAAACTTTCAATTTTCAAATTTCAAGTTTCTCAGAATTGCATCAATATATGCTTCGTCGAACCTTTCCCCTTGCTACCCCCTTGCTATCGGCTTGCTTCCTTCTACCTTCCCTCTACCTTGCATATACTCAGCATATACCTTTGACGTATCTTGGATGTACCTTGGATGTATCTTGGATGTACCTTGCCGCTATTTTGTATTTACCAAAAGAACAATTCGTATTCAAATTATCCCTTATTAATCCAGAATTATCAATTCTGAATTTTGAATTGCGAGAATTCTGATTGCATATACCTTCCCTCTATCTTCCCTCTACCTTTCTACGACGTTCCTCGACGTTCCTCGACGTTCCTCGACGTTCCT
>NZ_JNKX01000042.1:0-34284 GCF_000702225.1 Bacteroides sp. Ga6A2
TATGTTGTTCATGTAGGCATAGATGACTACGGCCAGAAGCATCTTCGGGTCGTAAGGGCTGCGGCCACGCTCCTTGTACAGCTTGCGAAGACCGCTCAAGTCCAAACTGTTAACTACGCTGCTCACAAGACGGACTGGGTCGTCCTGGGCAATGTCCTTGTCGATTCTCTGAGGAAAAAGTATCGTCTGATTTGGAGAATACGGACGAAAGTGGTATCTTTGTTGCATTTTATATTGCATGTTGTAAAGATACGAAAACTTTACGACATAACGAAGCCCTGGCTTGAGAAAGTCGGGGCTTTGATATAAAAAAAGGATGTGCCTATTTTGACACACCCTCTTCCGTTTATAGGGTTATAAATTCCATACAGGAACGACAAAAGAAAAAAATATCGGTTATATGGATAAATAGACTACCTTTGCCGAAAAACAAAGAGATGAAAAAACTTTTTTTATATGGCGATGTTGAGGAAAACACCGCCGAAATTGTTCAAGTAATAACCGAGAACCAAGATTCAGAATTTGAACTGCACATCAACAGCAACGGCGGCTCAGTGTTCGGCGGTTTTGCTGTTTATAACGCCCTGAAAAAAACAGAGAAAAGCCGTATTATAGTGGACGGCGTGGCGGCAAGTATCGCCGCTATTGTGGCAATATGCGGTCGCCCTTTGTTTATGTATAGCAACGCCCGTCTGATGCTGCACGAAGTTTCGGGTACATTTAGCGGCGGTTTGTCAGAGATGCGCCAAACAATGAAAGTTTGCGAGCAACTAAACGATGAACTTGTTAGACTGGTGGCGGCTCGTACAGGTGAACCGCTAACAGATGTAAAAACAAAGTATTTCAGCGGTGTAGATGTATGGATAACAGCAGAACAAGCCGTTCAAATGGGTTTGGCGGCGGCACTGATGCCAGACGAGGACGGACAGCAGCCGACAGAACAAGACGAGAGCAGCACCCACTTATATAACCGCCTAATGTTGCAGCAGCACAAAAAGAACGGCAAATATGCCTTTTCAGACCTCCGTAATATTACGGCGTTTTCGGGCTTGTCTGATGCTGCAATATACGCCGAAATAGAACGTATTTCGGACGAAAGGTATAATTATATTACATTCCTTGAAAACAAGGCTAAAAACGGCGTTATTTCAAGCCGTGAGTTATTATCATTTGCCGACATCGCCGACAAGAACGAGCGAAACCGAATTGTTAAGCGTTTGCGAGCGGACGAGGAACGCAGAACCACAGCCAACAAAGCAGAATGGGCGGATTTCTTACAAACTTATGAATGGTCGCTGAAGAAGTACACAGCCGAGGAGAAAAACCGCTTGTTTGAATGGTTTAACCAGTCGCCACAACTGGCGGCAAAAGTTCTCAATTATAAACGCCGTGTTTCTGATTTCATCGAGGACGGCAACGGCGGCAATGAATTGAACTTGAACGAGTTGAGAAAGAACAACCCCGAACTTTTAAGGCAACGCCCTAATTTATTTAATGCACTGATAGAGAGAGAAAAACAACGTAATAACAAAATTTTTTAAAGAAAAAAAGAAATGGCAATCCACAAAGAATTATGGGTAAATCAAATTAACGAAAACTTTTACCCGAACGATGATTTTTTGCGCTATTTTACGGACTATTCAGCTTTTGTTTCGGCTGATGTTCTACACATTCCAGTAATAGGCGCAGACCCTACAATAGACAAGAACAAAGACGGCGTTTATACCGATAACGATGTAACGCCGAGAGTTGACAGTGTTACGGACAAGACTCTGGACGTATATACAAGCCGTCCGCAGTTGTTACAACTTGACGATGCAATAGAAACAAGTTACGACAAAATGGAAAGCATCATACAACAGCACCGCAACACAATAAGAAAGGCGGTCGCCCTTGATGCCTTGTACGATTGCAGCCCGAACGACAGCCAGAGCGCAACAATGCCAGTAATACTTACAACTGGTGCAGCCGTGAGTACAGGAACGAATACACGCCGCAAACGCTTGACTGTTGCAGACATTATCGCAATTAAAGAGCGTTTCGATGATTTGGACTACCCTCAAGAGGGGCGAAACCTTGTATTATCGCCAAAACATTTTAGCGATTTGTTGTTGCTTGATGTTCAGACATTTAAGAACATCACGGACTTACAGAACGGCGAGCCACAACGCTTTGCGGGCTTCAACATCTTCACCAGTTCAGCGACAACGAAATACAAGTATGAAAACGGCGTGTTTAGCAAGTTGGCGAAAGATTCAGCCGTAGCCGATAAAGCCGATAGTTCGTTTGTGTTCTGCACTTGTTCAGCGTACAAGGCAGACGGCAATACGGCGATGTTCCACAGAGCAAACGACCCTTTGTTGCGTGGTGATGCTCTAAACTTTGAAAAGCGTTTCGCCGCTGGTCGTGTCGATGGTCGTGGTATTGGTGTAATCGTCAGCGACATTTCATAAGGCTTTTTTTTGTTTGTAGTCATATATTTTAGGTTATTATTGTTGTTACTTTTCGGCGGCGGTGGTGATGATGCCGCCGCCGTTTTTATTCTGTTAATTATGAGAAATCAAGAATTAAAAAGACGGCGTAATATTGCCGTGTGTAAGCGTTTCGCCTACCTTGCAGATACTTTGCTAATCCGCTTTGATATTGCAGTAAAACAAATGTCTGAAAATGAGTTTTTTTTGGCTGAAAAAACAATATATGACATTTTACGAGAGAACCGAGGAAAAGAACTTCCCGACCTTAATTTGTCGCTCGAACTGGACAACAAAAGATTTGAACCCATTACAATGTTTGAACAACCTAAACGCAAGCCAGTAAACGACTAAACAAAAAACAATGTCTTTTCGCCGTCATAGATGCCGAAATTAGGCTTTGTTATGTCTGTTTAGATATGGAGTAAGACACAACAGAAAAACAAGCGTTAAACGAGCCTTTATTGCTCGTTTAACGTTCTATTAAAAAGAAAGAATGAATACTAAACAATTTTATAATGCCCGTGTGGCTGCAATAGATGCCGAAATTAAGGCAAAAACCGCCGAACTTGATAACCTATATTTAAGGCGGCGCAGAGCCTTTGATTATTTAAGAAAACAAAGTAAAGGCAGAATAACGTTTGAATATTTTACAACCTATGTAAACAGCCATAGCACCCATGCAATATCCGCCGAGATAATAACGGACTGGTATACAGAATTTTTGCTATTTTCTAAGGCTTACAACCAGTATTTCAAGACAAACAAACATTATACTACTGCCTTGCGTTCCGTGGGCTTGTTTAACGAGATAACCAAGGCACAGCAAGCCGCCGTTGTTCACAGATTTAAACGCTTTCTAACAATGGGCTTTAAGGCTTGTATAAATCAAAATATAATGGGAGTAAAGAAACCAAGAAATAAGGCTGTTTAAAATGGCTTGTTCTTGTTTGCCTTGTTGGTGACGAACGAGCAGCGACAAGGCAATATAACAGCCGTTTTTTAATTGTAATTAAACACCGCCGTTATATGATATATATTTTTTCATTTTAATGCGTTTTTATAAAATAAACGCTTTGTTACATAGGTTTAACAAATACGTTTTAGTGTTAAATGAATAGATATGCACAAAAATGTATTAAAATGCTTATTTTCTTGCATTTTTATGCAAGAAAATAACTAACTATTTATGTATCAATAATTTATAAAAGGGTCTGTCCATTGTGACCCCATTCGCTTTTTTGACTTGTTACAAAGTTGTTTAATATTTGCGATTTAACAGATTTAAATATTTGTAAATCAGCATATTATATAAATAAAGTCTTTCTGTAAAAAAAGTCTGTTTTCTTGTATAAGTAGCAATAAAAAATAGACAAAATTTAGTAACTTACAAATTAAAAGCGGTTGATTTTTAGATAGTTACAGAATAGATGTCTCTTTCGTTTTTCTGTTTTTCCGTCTCTTTCGTTTTTCCGTTCTTATGAAGTCGTTTTTTTCGCGTGGCGGATTGTAATATTTACCATTAGCCACAGCTCCTTCAAACCAAGGCTCATAGTTGACGCAGTAAAATATAAACTCACCTCCGGCTGACGGAACAGAGTTTGTTCCGGCTACTTTCTTGGGCGGATTTCCGGTTTCCCATACCATAGGTTCCCACTTCCCGAGTTCGTTGGTTTCGGTGATGTTGCAAGAAGTGAGTGTGAGGGCTGCGATGCCCATTACAAGGAGTTTTTTTCTGATTTTTGACAAGTTCATTTGCTTATTTTTTTTGGCTTTCTATTATAGTAAATGCACGAATGCACAAAAGCTTGCATAGGGGAGTGGTATTTATTTGCGTCGGTATATTATCTTCTCTCGCCGGCCTCTTATTAGTCTGATTACAATTATGACTGCGAGCAGCAGAAGCATACCTGTCGAGGCGATGTTGATAAGCAGCTCTCGGGTAAATAATGGCTTACTGACTTTTATGCTTTCGATATGTCCGAAGTGTCCCCAAAGTTTGTGTTCTCTGTATTTTCTTATCATGTTTTCAGGAACGAACAGATAGCATTTTTTGTAAAAAAACAAATCGGGCACAAACGTATCATTGTATATTTCTATAATTCTGTTGCCTTTACATTCAATTTTTCTGATATTCGAACAGTTGTAGAAAGCGTGTACGCTTATGCTACGCAACGATTTTGGAAAAATCAGGGTCAATATATCATTGCAGTTTCTGAAGGCATTTGGCGAGATATATTCCACGCCTTCGGGAATGGAACTGTTGTTACAGCCTCTTATCAGCAGATTGCCTTTGATTATGCAGTTGCAGTTCTCGCGACTATTGAAATGAGGATTTCTCTTGTCTACTACTATCGACTTGATACTATCGCAGTTCAAGAACACATCGCGCATCGCCACCTCGTGGTTTGCCAAGCCTTGGAGTCCTATAATGTATTCTATTCCTATTCTTTCTACACTTTTTGAGATGAAAACCTCTTTTACGGAGCGGCAGTTGGCAAATGCCAGAGGTTTTATCTCTTTTACTCCATCGGGAAGCATTATTCTTTTCAGAGCGCTACAATCAGCAAAGGCGTTTATGCCGATTTCCTTGACAGAATTGGCAGGAATGTTAAGTTGGCTGAGTTTTGTACAACCTCTGAAAGCATTTTTGCCTATTGCCTTTGCGCTTTTTGGCACGATGCTGTTGTTGCAGCCTGTTATTATCGTGTTGTCGTGTGTGCTGATTATGCAGTTGCAATTGTCGCGGCTGTCATAAAATTGGTTGTCTTTGTCAACCGTTATGCTTTTTAGATTGGTACATTGGCTAAAAACGTTGCCTGAATCAATCCGTTCTACGCTCTTTGGTATTTTTATACTTGCCAAATCCTTGCATCTGTCGAAACATGAAGATTGTATGGTTGTTACTCCTTCGGGAATTTCGATGTCTTTCAGTCCTCGGCAACCGCTGAAAGCATATTTGCCTATGGTTGTCACACCTTTTGGAATAATGCTGTTCTTGCTGCCTACAACCAGCGTGTTGGTGCTTTTCTCAATTAAGCAGTTGCCGCGACTGATGTAGTATTTGTTACGGCTGTCAACAATAATAGAATCGAGGTTGTTGCAATGTATGAATGCCTTGGCATCGATATTTCTGATATTTCTTGAAATGTAAATTTTGCGCAATTCATTATAGTTGCCAAAAGTGTTTTCTTCTATTTTAGTGAGGTCGTCTGGTGTCACGAATTCTGTCGGACTCTCCTGAACATCTTTCAGCATCTTTCGTGAATGATAAAAATAGTCGTATTCTCCCGTGTATTCTTCTGTAAGTTTCGAAGCATTATGATGGAAAACGCTCGATGAGTGCGAGATGCCCAGCACGATGCAGATTACAAGTGCCAGGCAGAAGAGCGATACGCAAATGATTATAATTCTTTTCATTTTTTGCTGTCTTAGTTTTTTGCAAAAATAATGTTTTAATGAAAAATTATCGGATTGTAGTATTCTATTTTTCGTTCTTCAATTGAGCCAAGAAGTTTACGCTTCGTCCAGTTGCCGTGATCGTCATATTTTAATATTTCGGAGCGAGGTGCGTCGGTTGCTTTTTCTATTTCTCCTTTTTCATTTCTCTTGTAGAAGGTTATTTGGAAATTTTTGTCGAATCCGTCTACATATTCCTTTCTGCCGCTTTCATCAGTTATAGCGCGTAAGTAAGGGTTATAGTCGTCATATTCAATAGTCTTTTTCATGCCCGAGTCATCGCTAATACTTGTTATGTAGCCGTTTTTGCGTTCTATTTTAACTGTTGCGTTTCCGCCCGAAGGTACTTCGGTTATGTTTCCGTCTTTATCAATATTGTGAGTCTCTGCAAAATCAGTTTTGTAGGCTGTAAGATTGCCGTCGCGGTCGAAAGTTGCCCATTCTTTCGACGAAATATACTCGATTCTCTTCACATCTCCAATAGCTTCTGCAAAGCCCAAGTCGGGAGTGTGAAAAGTCTCGTTGATGATTTCTTTCATTAGTTCCTTGGTGTTGTCCCAGTCGCTGATAATCCAGCTTTCATCTTTTCTTTTTAGTCTGATTGTGTGCCTGTCGATGTAGTCAATGCTATGAATATAGTCGAATTCTACAGTCATGCTGTCGCCGTAATTTTTGGTCGAAATGATATTAACCTTGTGATTGTAAGGAGGTGTTGCGGGGCAGCCTCCGTTGCTTTCGATGAAATAATACATGCACTCATAATCGAGATCGTGGTAGAAAGCCATGATTTTCCACGTCTTTTCCAAAAGATAGTAGTACTCTTCTGTATAGAAATCTTCGGCATTTTCGGGCATACCGTGGTCGGCAATATGTTCTGTCAGTTCGGTTACAAGTTCTGTAAGATTTTCTTTCTTGATTGTGTCTGTTTTGCTGACGTTTTCTGTCGTTTTATTCGGTTGTTTCTCTCTGCACGAAAGTAATGCTGTTGCTATTACAATCAGCATAATGAGTGCTCTCGTCGTTTTCATCTTATTTCCTGATTTTAAACCATTTTCCATAAGTAAACATTCTCCAAATCCATTCAAGCGGACCGAAGTTGAAATGCTTTAGCCACAAGGCGCAAAGAGCGGTCTCGGCTGCAAAGACGGCTGTGGCTGCAAACTCGCTGAAGGTAAGTCCTGCCGTTGCTCCCATTCCGAAGCCGATGCCGTAGAACAAAATGATGCCGGCAGCCGACTGCATTATGTAGCACGTCAGAGCCATTCGTCCGGGGTAGGCGAGCATATTCCACACGCGGTTGTTGCGATGGCGCAGATAGAGCAGACTGAAGCCCGACATATAGGCAAAGCCCATTGGATACACGCTCAACGTGTAGATGAGGCTGTGCAGAATAGAACCGAGAGGCTCGCCCGACATAGAACTCCATGCGTAGATGAAAGACATTGGCAGTCCGATTCCAAAGCCGATTTTAGTAACTCTTCGGAGTAATTCGGAGTGCGCTTCGAGATTGCTGAAAATCTGACGCTTGCCAACGTAAAAGCCCACAAGAAAAAGAGCCAGAACCTTGAAATACCGCTGTCCCGACACAAATTCCCACATACGTTCAACCGCGCCTTGCATCAGAAAGGCGTTCATCTCTTTGTACGACTGGGCATCGCGTAGCCAGCCGGCAAAATTCTCCTCGCCAATGCCGTATGCCGATGCCGTGTTCCACCAAGCAGAATAGAGCATGTCGGCAGGATTGATGCCCGATGCCGCGCGCCACACCTCTATCGCCGTGGGCAGAAGAAAGAAGAAGCCCGACCACCACAAAAGCGTCTTTGGGTTGCAGTTTCTGAACAACGGAAGCAACATTCCGATGGCGGCATAGAGCATCAGGATATCGCCGCTCCAAAGAAGCATAAGGTGCGCCAGACCGATGATGAGCAGAATCAGCATCCGTCGGTAGAAGATTCTGAAGCCGTTTGCGCCTCGTTGTATGGCGTGAGAGATTATGATGTAGAATCCGATGCCGAAGAGAACCGAGAATATTGTGTAGAACTTACCGTCTACGAGCAGATATTGCAGGCATCGTACAATGGCATCGAGCGAGCCTGTTTGCATTTTCATCTGCGTTTCGTGGTCGAGGAATGTCCAGAGCGAGAACTCCGGAAAGTTGGCGAGGGCTATGCCAAGCAAGGCAAATCCTCTTAGGGCATCGAGCGTAACGATGCGGTTCTTTACGGGCTGAGATGTGTTTTCGGCTTTCATTCAGAATAAATTTTGCCACAAAGTTATCAGAAAAAAGCAAACTCTGCATATCCCAGAATGAGAATATGCAGAGTTTCTGATGATTATTTCTTAGGCTTCTTTGCCAATCGGTAGCTGAGCGAGAACATAAAGTAGTGCGGAATGCTATTGAAGCGCGTTTCTACGCGGCTTTGTGCGTTTACATAGTACGAGCGTGCCGATAGTTGGTGAAGAATGTCGTACATCTCGGCCTTTGCCACGAACATTCCTTTAAGGAACGGACGTGAGAGCGTGGCATTCCAAATCCAGTCGTTCGAGTTCATTTCGTTGCTCTTGTAGCCATTTTGCGAGTAAAGGTTGATGCTTGTGGCAATCGTTGTTTTCAGAATCGGGAATGTGTACTGGGTTGCCAATCCAAACTGATATTCGTATACGCTCATGTCACGTTCTCCGTAAATCTGTTCGTGGCTGAAGTTGCCCGAGAATTTAGCCGTAGCATCTACCGTAAAATCGCTTTTGCTGTAAGTTAGTTTACACTTTGTGCTTGGAAGGAAAGTGTTTACCCGGCTCAGCTGGTTTTCTGCGCCGTTGTAGGCAATGGCAAAGTCGACGCTATGAATAAAGTTGGTGTTTGCGTCTATGTTGTATCGCCAATGTTGCTGTTTGTCGAGCGGGCCTTTTATTCCAAATGCCAATGAAGAGTTCCAGTTACCGTTTACGTTGTCGGGCATCGATGTGCTGCGTCCTGTCTCGGTATCGTAGTTGCGGCGGTTTCCTATGGATTGGCTTTGTATGATGTGCCTAAATTTCAGCCACAACGAAGGCTTCATAGCTCTGCCGTTCATGTCCAGCCTAATGTCGAATCTTGTGTGCCTACTGGCTTTCAGATTTGGGTTGGGAAGAGTGGTGTACAGCGGATTTCTTGTATCTGCCGATGGCATAAGGCTTACCATATCCGGTTGGTTTTTGTATGTGAAGAAATTAGACTCCAGCGTATTTCTGTTCCATTTATATCTGATGTTAAAGAATGGGCTGAAAGAAACATCGTTACGTCGCGCCAGAGTGTCGAGTCCGTCTTTTTTGTATCTTATTTGGTCGTGTGTATTACGGATTGGAACAGAAAGGTTTATGTACGTGTCTTTTAATTTGTAACTTATGTTGAATGAGTTTTGTATATTGTGACTACGCGTGATAAACTCGAAACTGTTGTGTGTGTCGATTGCTGCCTGAAGAGAGTCGGCGGTAGATGGCAGTATAAATTCGTTCTTGTATCTGTCTCCGTAGCCGTATAGTTGATAGAATTTGCTGTTCTGTTCGCTTTCGCTTTGGGTGTATGAGAGTGTGTGCGACAGATTGAATGCCTCCAAATTATAAGAGTTATCTAAAAAAAGACCGTAATAGAAATTTTTTGATTTTGCGTCGCCGTAATTATTCTGCGCATCGCTTGTATTTGAGTTTTTATACAGAATATCTTGCAGCGACTGGTCCTTGTCTCGCAAGGCTTTGCTGTAATAGTATGCTCCGATAACATTCAGCGAGTATGGCGAGTCAAAACTTTTCACCCAACTCAAATTTCCGTTCAGTTCGATATTTCTGCTTTCTTTTTTATTCTGAGTCAGATTTCTGTTTATCAGCTTCTTGTCGAAAGTCGAATCGGTAGAACTGCTCAAATTGTTAATGTTGTTGTATCCAATTTCGGTGTCGAAGTAGAAATAGTTCTTCTTTGTATTGTATGTGATGTTAAGTTTGTCGTTGAATTTAAAATCTTTCGAGCGGCTGGCAGCCGACGAAATGCCCAAAATCGTTCCTTCCGAAGCGAAGTTTTCGCTACGCGTGTTCTGCGTATTGTTTTCGTCTTTCCATTCAAGCAGCGCAGAATGGTCGAGCGTGAAAGTCTTCTTCCTGTTGTTAAGGTTCATGTTCATTCCTGCCTGCTTGGTGGTTAGCAGTCCGCGCTGCTGCTTTTGTGGCGACCAGTCGCCATCGTTTCCCGGAGTTCGGTTTTCGTTAACGTTGTTAATGTTGCCGAAGAGTGATATGCGCGAGAAATCGTCGTAGCGCATTCCAAAAATCTTTCCCTTCCAGCGTTCGTCAGTTCCCAGTCCAGCCTCGGCATTTGCTATGTTGCCAACAGCATATTCGCGTTTCATCACAATGTCCATAACATAGTCGGTATTCTTCTTTCCGTCTTTGTATTTCGGTTCGTGAGGTTTCTCCTTCTCGTACACTTGCAGTTCTTTTACGGTAAAGTAGGGCAGATTCTCCAGAATAACCTTGTTGCTGCCCTTAAAGAAATCGTTTCCGTTAAGAGTTATGTAGTCAACTTTCTTTCCGTTAATGAAGACCGATCCGTCGCTTTTCAGTTCAGCTCCCGGAAGTCGTCGTACAAGAGCATCGAGCATCTCGCCCTCGGGAATGTTGAAGGCCATGGCATCGTACACCAGCGTGTCGCCGCGATATGCCACTTGCAGTCGTGTTCCTTTTACAACCACCTCGTCCATTCCGAGAGTCCACAGACTGTCGGCTTGTTCTTTTGGCGCGCGTTTCATCTGGAACGTAACACTATTAGTGTATCGGCTTTTCTTCGAGAAGTCGAAGATTTCTTTCTTTACGCAAGGCTTGTATCCCTGATATTCGGCTCGAAGAATATATTCGCCCGAAATCTTCGGAACATAGAGCTTTCCATACGAATAATAGTTATCAATAATCGTGCATGTAACCGTATCGATGACGGTCGAGTCGCTTTTCATAAGTGTGACAAATGCCGGAAGTGCCTTTCGCGTAAACGAGTCTTCGGCATAGATGTTGATTTGTTCTACACTTACCTTCTTCTGCTTTTGTGCAAAGGCTGTAGCCGATAGGCAGCAAAGGCAAAAGAGTAGTTTAATAAATTTTTTCTCTGACATAAATTTTAAAGTTAAGGTTTGGTTAAATTTGGTTAATTATTTGCAAAAGTATATATTTATTTTGTATTTTGAAAATTATTCAAGAGCTTGTTTTTTTGTTTTTTTTCGTAGTACAGAAGACTGAAAAAATATTTCTTTCTGTTTTGTGCTGATAATTTGCGCATTACCGACTTTTTTGCTATCTTTCGGCTGATTTTTAAGAATAATGATTATGAAAAAGCTCCTTGTTCCATTTTTCGCTTTGTTCTTGTTTTCGTGTGTAAACACGTCAAAGCAGAACGCAACCGATAGTCAGAACGCTTCGCCTCGGGTAGAAGAAACGACAGCCGAAACCGCCAAGCCTATGCCGCCCGTCTATGTGGTTTGTGATGTCTACGGCGAGAAATTCCTGCTCCGCCAGCGTTTCGACGAGGACGAAAAGCCTTCTGCCCCCGACTCGCTAAATAAATACAAGTTCGTTATCTACAAAAGAAAACCGCATGCCGTATCGTTTCTCCGTTTTCAGCCCGAAAATGCCGAAATGAACACGGGGCGCGACAGTTACCGCAATTTCGACAACCTTTCGGGATGGCTCTACACGATGGATAGCGGCAAGTTGCTCGAAAATCCAAAAGACGAGTGGGATGCCATTTGGGACGCCGCGCTTCTTGTCGACGATTTGTTTCTGAAGCAGAACGACATTCTTCCGTTTAAAGACAAATCAGCCCCAACTGCCGATATAAAAGTTGCGCTGGAGAAGAAATACGGTCGTAAGATTAAGTCAGTTGTGTCGTCGCAGACCTTTGGCGAAAAGGGTGAGTATCTGTTTGTAAACGTGCAGTTTGTGAATAAAGGTGCTGAGGCTCTTGGCGTTGCGGCTCTCTGTAAAAACGGCTCTTTGCTTGCCACAAAAGATTTTCCTGCCGCGTGGAACGATGAGTCTGTTTGGCGAGTCGACGACGAGGGCGAGTTTCATGGTTTGCAATTAGACCTTGCCACTCTATGCAACGGCGTGCTAACGCTATACACGGCTAACTTCGGTGCAGAAGGCACAAACTACGCATCGTTTGTGATAAAAGACGGCTCGTTTGCCGACGGCGGTTTGTCTGATACGTTCTATCAGTCGCCTGAGTAGTTTTTGATATAGAAAAAGAGACAAACAAAGCAAATGTTTGTCTCTTTTTTTTATGTTTTTTTCAAACTGCGATTGTTCGGGATGCCTTCGGGATTCGTTCGGGATTATCTAATTTGTTATAGAAGAAAAAACTGCCTGTTATTTCTAACGTCCCGTCCAATAGATTTTTATATGTTTGCCATCATTTACTTTCTTTTCGACGTCAAGTTTATTACACAATTTGTCATACTCTCTCTTTGTTAAAGGACCATAAACCTTTTTTGTTCGTTTTTGTATTATCCAATAGCACTCTTTCAGCTTACGAATTTTATCAATCCTTTGGTTTATACTATCTCGATAATGTATAAACTTATGATTGTTATTTAATGCCGAATCGAGTACAAAACATTCATAAGACTCATCAATATATGGTATTTGGTAAGCAAGAATGTAGTCATCATACTCTTCTACATTATTCCTTAAAACATCTGGATATATCAACGTCTCCATTGAGAAAGTTCCATCAGCACAAATAGAGCCTTCGATTATTTTACCAATTGTTCCATTAGAATAATAATAGTCACAATCATTGGGTAGTGGCGAATCGCAACTAAAAAAACAATTAGCCACAAACCAAATC
Organism: Bacteroides sp. Ga6A2; assembly: GCF_000702225.1. Lineage (NCBI taxonomy): Bacteria > Pseudomonadati > Bacteroidota > Bacteroidia > Bacteroidales > Bacteroidaceae > Bacteroides > Bacteroides sp. Ga6A2. The sequence goes on from NZ_JNKX01000042.1 coordinate 12,799, forward strand.
ACAATTATGTTTATTATTTTTTTGCCCATACTCTCTTAATTTTAAATTAAGAAGGTTGAAAAGATTGTTTTCTTATATTAGTAACCGAAGATTTATTATTCGCCTTAAGTTTATTATTCGTTTTCGAAGATGTTTGGTACGAGCATGTCGAGCAGCCAGCCCTTTGCTTCGAGTATTGTGGCAAAGCGGCTTCCGCCAAGGTCGCAGACGTAGCGGCGTTTTTCCGTGCCTTTTGCGGTTTTTATGGTAAGGCAGATATCCTCGTTATCGTAACGGAAAGTAAAGACGGCTTTCCGGTACAGACTTTCGAGATTTTCAGACCACGAAAACTCGCTTATGTAACTGCCAAAGTTTTCAATCTCGTAGTCGGTGGCTGTTTTCTTGTATTTTAGCGGAGTAATCTCGCCATTATATGCCAGAATGAACAGCTTTCCGTTCTCCATCTGAAAGCCTTCGACGGGAAACAGATATTTTCCATCGGCCTTTCTGTCGTAAACAATATTGTCAACAAATTTGCTTTCAATCCAAGCAACATTTTTGTTCTGTCCCGAAACGGTACAGAACTGCATCAAAGTAACAATAAGCAGAAAAATCTTTTTATTCATGATTGTTATTCTTTTCTGTTTTCAATTTTTAGAGTCTGATTACAATATTCCATTACGGCGAGGCGATGCGTAACGAAGATAAGCGTCTTGCCGTGCTCGCCTTGCGTGAGTCGTTGCAGAAGATTCTTCTCCGTCTCCAAGTCGAGTGCGCTTGTTGCCTCGTCGAGCAGAAGAATGCTTCCGCGACGCAGAAGGGCGCGCGCGATGGCTATTCGCTGAGCCTGACCTTCGCTCAGTCCGCCGCCCTTTTCGGAGCATCGGGTGTCGAGTCCGTCCTTAAGTTTATACACAAAGTCGGCGCAGGCATATCCGAGAGCCGTGCGTATGTCGTCTTCGGTGGCATCGGGTCTGCCCATCAGCATGTTCTCGCGTATCGTTCCGCTAAAGAGCGAGTTGCCTTGCGGAACGTAGACGAAGTTGCATCGCGTAAGCGCGTTTACCTCGAACTCCTGATGGTCGTTGTAGACCGTTATCCGTCCGCTTGTAGGGTGCAGAAGTGCCAGCATCAGGCGTATGAGCGTGGTCTTTCCCGAACCCGTTTCGCCAAGAATAGCCGTACAACTTCCCGGCGGAAAAGAGTACGAGAAGTTGTTGAGAACCTTCTTCGAGTTCTCTTCGGGATTGTATTGGAATGTCAGGTTCTCAATTTTTACGCCGCCCTTGTCGTCAAGTTTCTGTGGCTCGCCGTCGGCCTCGAGAGGCTGTTCCTCGAGTTCCATCAGACGCTCGCACGCCGTAAGAACAGATATGAACGTAGGGATAAGCTGCGTTATGTTGAGCACAGGACCTTGTATTCGTGCCACGAGCTGCATGAATGCCGTCATCACTCCAAAGGTTATCTCGCCCTCCGACAATCGGTATGCGCCCCACATAAAGGCTATGAAATATCCGCCGCTAAAGCCGATAGAAAGCGTTGTGTTGGCAAAGATAGAGAATCGCGTGCGGTCCATAATCTGCGAACGCAGAATGCCCTGACGCTTGTCGAGCTTTACGATGGTGTTGTCGCATTGTTCGAGCGTTTTCAGCACCATGCGGTTCTGCACGCTCTCTTGCAAAATGCTCTGTATCGCGCTGTCGCTCTCGCGCACATTCTTGTTTATCGACCTCATCTTTAGCATGTAAAGACGGCTCATGATGATGAAAACCGGCAGGATTCCGACGGTTACCCATGCCAGCGACGAGTCCATGAGGCACAAGAACCAGAATGCCGTTCCGAGTTGGAAGAAGACCACGATGGTGGCAGGAATTGTCTGCGTAAGAATGTCAACCACGTCGGTAACATCGCGTTCAAGACGGTTCAGAATGTCGCCGCTGTGGTATGTCTTCTTGCTGTGCCACTCGCTGTGCAGAAGATGTCTGAAGAAATATTGCTGAATGGAGTTCTGCGTGCGTACGCCAAGACTGTTGCGCACCCATCGCTGAATGATGAACAGAATTATTTCGGCAACGATGAGCGAGCCGAGCCACAAGCCGGCGGTTAGCAGACTGCCTTTGTAGTCGCCCGTTGCCGTATCTATAACCCTCTTGCTTGCCCACACAAAGGCAAGCGAGAGCACAACACTCACCAGTCCGGTGGCGGTGTTGATGATAGACATCTTGTGATAGCCCTTCCAGCAGTTGAGCAGCCAAAGCGATATCTGCTTGACCGAGTACATGCTGTCGTCTCGTTTTAGTCTTAGCCTGCTAATCATAGTCGTAAAAGATTTACTGTCGGGTATCGGCTCCCCACATCAGCTTTTCGCGCAGAGTGCCGTAAAAGTTATGTCCCTTCTGCTTGACCACCAAGATAGGGTAGTCGGCTTTTTTTAGTCTTAGTTTCACTCTGTCGCAAAGGCTCTCGCTTCTGCCGTCTATGGCAAGCAGATAGTTGCGGCTGCGGCTCTCAACCTCGAGAGTTATCTCGCTCTCGTCGCTAAGCACGATAGGGCGTATGTTGAGCGAGTGCGGAGCAACAGCCGACATGGTTATGCTGTGTGATGACGGCGTGAGAATAGGACCGCCAACGCTGAGGGCATAGCCCGTTGAACCTGTAGGGGTGCTGATGATTAGTCCGTCAGCCTGATAAGTTGTGAGATACATTCCGTCGATGTGCGCATGGATTGCCAGCATCGAACTGCTGTCGTGCTTCAGGATGGCAATCTCGTTGAGTGCGTAAGGGAAATGCTGAAGTCGGGTGTCGTCGGTCTGGGCGCATAGAACGCTACGCTTCTCAACCTCGTAGTTGCCCGTAAAGACGTTGTCGAGAGCCTCTTCTACCTGCTCCTGACCTATGTCGGCAAGAAATCCGAGGCGACCCATATTAACGCCGATAATCGGAATCCGTTTGTTGCCCACGCGGCTTGCGGCATGAAGGAATGTTCCGTCGCCGCCCATGCTTATGGCAAAATCAGCCTTGAAGTCGTTGCCCTCGATTATCGTTGCGCACGGAATGTCGTCGTATCCTTCCGATTTAAGATAAACGTAAAAATCCTTGTCTATCGCAACATCGGCGTTGCGCTTGTTCAGATGGTCGAGGATAAGTTTTATTGAAGACGATTTCTTCTTCTGATATGTGTTACCGAAAATGGCGAATGTTAGTCTGTTACTATTCATAAAGCGTGTTTCTACTGCACAAAAATAATACTTTTCTTTTGGTTTGGTGCATGTATTTAATTATTTTTGCATAAACTTTAATAAATATGAATACTGTATACACTTTTCTTGCCGACGGCTTTGAAGAAGTCGAGGCGTTGGCTGTTGTGGACTGTCTTGTACGTGCCGGACTCAATACAAAAACCGTATCTGTAAACGGAAGCAACACGGTTACTGGTGCGCACAACATTAAGGTCGTTGCCGATATGGAGTTCTCGGAGGGCGATTTCTCCGATGCCGATGTGCTTTTCTTTCCCGGCGGAATGCCCGGAACGCTCAATCTCGAGGCTCACTCAGGCTTGATGAATCTTCTTGACAAGCATTACAACGCCGGCAAGGAGATTGCTGCCATCTGCGCAGCACCTTCAATCCTTGCTCACAAAGGCTATCTGAAAGGCAAGAAGGCAACATGCTATCCGGGCTTCGACAAAGACCTTGTTGAGGGTGGCGCAACACACACCGGCAGCCTGGTAGAAGAGTGCGGAAACATAGTAACAGCCAAAGGTCCGGGTGCGGCTCTCGAACTGGGCTATACGCTTGTGGCTCGCCACGTTTCGCCCGAGAGAGCGGCAGAGATGAAGGCTCAGATGATTTTTGAATATTAAACCGGAATTCTTGGCACAGAATCTGGAAAACTGGGATATCAAGTTCCTGCCGGGCGTTGGTCCGCAGCGGGCAAGTGTGCTGGACAAGGAGGCTGGAATCCGTTCGGTGCTCGATCTTTTGTATTATTATCCATACAAGTATGTAGACCGAAGCCGACTCTTCTACATCCACGAACTTGAGGACAACATGCCTTACGTTCAGGTTAGGGGAGAGATTCTTAGTTTCGAGACCTTTGGCGAAGGGCGGCAGAAGAGGCTCGTGGCTCATTTCAGCGACGGCACGGGCGTTATAGACCTTGTGTGGTTTCAGGGCATAAAATTCGTAACCCAGAACTACAAGTGCCATGTTCAGTATATCGTTTTTGGCAAGCCTACGCTGTTTGGCTCGCGCATAAACCTTACTCACCCCGATATAGACGAGGCTTCGAAGATTTCGCTCTCGACGATGGGATTGCAGCCTTTCTATCCCACAACCGAGAAGATGAAACGTGCGGGGCTGAACTCGCGCGGCATGGAACGCCTCACGGCAAAGATGATTGAGGTGCTGAAAGAGCCGCTCGAGGAGACGCTTCCGCCGTGGCTTATAGCCGAGCATCATCTCATCTCGTACGATGAGGCTATGCGAACCATTCATTACCCAAAGTCGCACGATGTCCTGCGCAAGGCTCAGTCAAGGCTGAAGTTCGAGGAACTTTTCTATATCCAGTTGAATATCCTCAGGCTTGTAAAAGACCGCCAGCAGAAATATCAGGGCTTCATCTTCAATCGCGTAGGAAAGGTTTTCAACACGTTCTATTCCGATAAACTGCCTTTCGAACTAACTGGAGCGCAGAAACGTGTAATAAAGGAGGTTCATGCCGATATGAAGTCGGGCAAGCAGATGAACCGCCTTGTTCAGGGCGATGTGGGCAGCGGAAAGACGCTCGTTGCCCTTATGTGCATGCTTCTGGCAATAGATAACGGCTTTCAGGCGTGCATAATGGCGCCGACAGAGATTCTTGCCGAGCAGCATCTCGAAACAATCCGCAAGTTTTTGGGCGATATGCCTGTCCGCGTTGAGCTTCTGACGGGCATCGTGAAGGGCAAGAAACGCGAGAAAATCCTTACCGACCTTCGTCTGGGCGAGGTCGATATCCTCGTCGGAACTCATGCGCTTATCGAAGATACCGTACAGTTCTCAAACCTCGGCATAGCCGTTATTGACGAGCAGCATCGTTTCGGAGTGGCGCAGCGAGCAAAACTGTACTCAAAGAACGTTGTTCCGCCGCACATTCTGGTAATGACGGCAACGCCTATTCCGCGCACGCTTGCCATGACTCTTTACGGCGACTTGGACGTGAGCGTTATTGACGAACTTCCGCCGGGCAGAAAACCGATAAAGACCATTCATCAGTACGACTCAAAGCGTGGTCCGCTATATAGCGGAATACGTCAGCAGATTCAGGAGGGAAGGCAGGTGTACATCGTCTATCCGCTCATAAGCGAGAGCGAAAAGATGGAAGACATCAAGAATCTGGAAGACGGCTACAAGCATATTCAGGAAGTCTTTCCGGAGTACAAGATAAGCATGGTTCACGGCAAGATGAAGTCTGCCGAGAAAGATGCCGAGATGGCTAAGTTTGCCAGCGGCGAAACGCAGATTCTGGTTGCAACAACCGTAATCGAGGTGGGAGTGAACGTTCCGAACGCCTCGGTAATGGTTATTGAGAATGCCGAACGCTTCGGCTTGTCGCAGTTGCATCAGTTGCGCGGACGCGTTGGACGAGGTGCAGACCAGTCGTATTGCATCCTCGTAACCGGCTTTAAACTGAGCGAGGACACCCGAAAGCGAATATCGATAATGACGAGCACCAGCGACGGCTTCGAGATTGCCGAGGCAGACTTGAAACTTCGCGGTCCGGGCGATTTGGAAGGCACTCAGCAGAGCGGAGTGGCGTTCGACCTGAAGATTGCCGACATCACGCGCGACGGTCAGCTTCTTGAACTGGCCCGCAACGTGGCTTCGAAGATTCTCGATGCCGACCCGCAACTTGCATCGCCCGAGAGCGCAATTTTCGTAAAGCAACTTCGCAGGCTAAAGAAAGAAGATGCTGATTGGAGCGGAATCTCTTAGCAATTGACAATTCACAATGGACAATTGACAATGGGAGCTTGAAAGTTGAGAATTGAAAGTTGAAAAAGCTATTTAATTCACAATGAAAAATTGAGAATTGAAAGCCGATAAGTAGCATTTTACAAGCCGCAACTTACGTTCAAGTATGCTTCAAGTAAGCCGGAAGGTACGGGGTAGGAACGGGGTAGCTACGGGGTAGCAAGCCGGAAGGTACGTTCAAGATACGTTCAGGGTTCGTTCAAAGTACGTTCTGAATACGTTCAAGATTCGTTCAAGATACGGGGAGCTCTTTTGAAACTTGAAAGTTGAAAATTGAAATTTTAGTTGCTTTCAATTTTCAACTTTCTCTCAATTCCTGAAATTTTATTTTACAATATCCATAATGTCGCTTGGCTTCTCGGCAAAAATCGTTGCGCCGTTTTTTGTCAGGAAATCCTTGTCGCGGAATCCCCACAGAACCGATATGCACGGAAGATTGGCGTTTCGGGCCGTCATTATGTCAACATCGCTGTCGCCAACATAGATTGATTCTTCGGGCTTCACGCCGAGTCGCTTCATAGCCTCCACAACCATGTCGGCGTATGGCTTGCGTCGCAGAGGGGCTGCTTCGCCAATAGCAACGTCAATCGTGCTGCTGAAAAACGATTTGTACAACTCCGTAACACCAAACTGCGGTTTGTTAGATACGATTGCCAACTTAACGCCATTATCTTTCAGATTCTCAAGAAGTTCTTGAATACCACTATACAGACATGTATAATCCATGCAATGGCACGCATAATGTTGCCTGAACAGCGAAAAACACTCCTCAATCTGCTCCTGAGACGAGCCTGACTCTACCGACAGTTCAATCAGCCTTCTTGCTCCGTTTCCAACAAACTGTTTTATCTCCTCAATTGTGTGCTGTGGCATGTTCATGCAAGCCAGAGCATGATTAACGCTTATTGCCAAATCCTTTAACGAATCCATCAGGGTTCCGTCAAGGTCGAAAATTACTGCTTTGTATTTCATTTGTGCAAAGAAAGCAAAACTTTGAGCAAATCGCAACTCGTTTGCGATTATTTTCTTAATTTTGCATAATTTAAAAAACGATAAAGTAAGATTTCTTTTTCAGAAGAATGTACAACCAATATCTTAAACAGTATAACAAGAACAATCTCCGCAAGTCGCAACTCAAGCAGTTGGAGATGCTGAAGATAATAGCAGACATCTGCGACCGCCACGGACTGCGCTACTGGCTCGATGCCGGAAGTCTGCTCGGTGCGGTGCGTCACGGGGGCTTTATTCCGTGGGACGACGACATGGATATTGCCATGCCGATGGACGATTTGAAGAAGTTTGCCGAGATTGCCAAGACCGAACTTCCCGAGTATCTGTTTGTGCAGAGCAAGGATACCGACCCTTCGTACCGTTTTGAGCATTACAAGGTTGTTGACAAAAAGTCGTTCTACGTCCAGTACGACGACGATTTCGAACTTCCTTATCAGAAGGGACTGTTTATTGATATTTTTCCGTACATCGACTATCCGAGCCTTCCGAACTGTGTGCGCAGACCTTTCCTGCGCGGAATGTGCGTGGCATACTGCGTTCTGCACGGCAAGCACTATTATTCGCTCGAAAACACAGCCAAACTGTTCTATTTCGGTCTGAAGAATATGCTGCTGAAGACAATATGGCATTGCCTTCCGAAGAACAAAAAGTATTTCTGCTGTCTGCCAAGCAACAACTGGCACGGCATGGTTCAGGAGCGGAAAGACATCTTCCCGACAAGCAAGATAATGTTCGAGGGCGTTGAGTTCAGCGCGCCGCACGACACCGATGCCTATCTGAAGAAACTTTATCGCAACTATATGCAGATGCCGCCCGAGGACAAGCGCGACATTCACAGCGTGTTCATTATGCCCGACTTAGATAACGAGTAGAAAATGAAGAGATTATTGTTTGTTCTTGTAAGAATATCGAAGATGATAACAGCCCCTTTGCGCTGGTATCCCATCTTCTTTTTGTTTATGTACCTTTTGGTTGTGTTCTCGTTCTTCTACGAGGATTTGCCAACCGATCAGGCGGTGTTTTACGAAGGGCTGTTCATGGATTGCTATATCCTCTGCGCCATTCTTTCGCTCTTGCCAAAGAAGGTATACAAGTATTTCAAGTATCTTTTCTATACCGTCGGATATCTGGTAACGGCTACCGAATGGTTTCTCTACAACCGATTCTGGCTGCGCTACACGCCAACTACAATACAGCTTCTTATCGAGACAAACTCAGATGAGGCTGGCGATTTCTGCCGTGCCTTCCTTATAAGCAAGCAGATGGGGCAGGTGCTTCTGCTCATGCTTCTCATCCTCACGGCTAATGTCCTTCTCGAAATCTACGAGAAGCCAATCCGCCGGTTCTTGCGTAAGCAACTTACATGGCGTTCGCATTATCTCGGCTACATCGGATTCAGTTGTTTCATAGTCGTCTACTTTGTTTATTGCTTCTGCACGACTCTCGAAAACAAGAAACTCTTTGTTGAGTATTTCCGCCTAAACGGAGCCGAGAGGATAGAGCGTGTGATGGGACCGATTCAGTTCTATTCGCCAGAGCTCAGACTGGCTTATTCGTTCAAGTTCACAAGGCTCACGGCTGGCGAGGTTGAGATTCTGCGCGAGACGATGCACAAACTGCAGGTTGATAGTTGCGACTACAAATGTCCGAACATCGTGTTCATAATAGGCGAGAGTTACAACAAACATCACTCGCAACTCTACGGCTATCCGCTCGAGACGACGCCGAACATGGTGCGCCGTCAGAAGAAAGGCGAGCTAATCCGCTTCGACGATGTTATCACGCCGTGGAACGTAACGAGCAACGCCTTCAAGAGCTTCCTTTCAACCCATGCCGACGACGAGAAGGGCTTGTGGGCCGATGGCGTTCTGTTTCCTGCGCTGTTCAAGAAGGCAGGCTATCATGTGTCGTTCTTCACGCAGCAGTTTATGAAGTCGTCGAGACTGGCGGCTGCCGATTTCAACGGAAGTTTCTTCCTTAACGATGCCGAACTCGATTCGCTCTGCTTCGACACCCGAAACAAACTGAAATGGACTCAGGACAACGGTCTGATAAAGGAATACGGCAAGCACAAGGGCGATTATACCGACCGCAACCTGTTCATCTTCCATCTGCTTGGACAGCATGTGGAATATAAACAGAGATTCCCGAAGGCTCAGGAGTTTTTCACGATTGACAATTACAAAGACCGTAACGACCTTTCGAAGGCAGAGAAGTATATCGTTGCCGACTACGACAATGCCACACGATATAACGACAATGTTGTCGACGGCATCATAAATCTTTTTGTAAACGAAGATGCCATCGTAATATACATGCCCGACCATGCCGAGGAAGTCTACGACGAGATTCACGCCTTTGGCAGACTGCACGATGCCAACTTGTCGCCGTCGCTCGTAAGACAGGAGTTCGAGATTCCGCTTGCGGTGTGGTGCAGCAAGAAGTTCCGCCGCCGTCATCGCAGCGAGTTCAAGAAACTGAAGTCGATAAGCAAGCGGCCTTACAAGACCGACGACATCGCCCATTTCATGATAGGTTTGGCTGGAATACACACACCTTTCTATAATGCCGAGCGCGACTGGGCGAGCGACAGCTACAAGCTGCATCCGCGAATAATAAAGCACACGGCAGATTACGATTCAATAATGAGTTCAGAAAAGAAATGAAGACAGTATCGGTAGTGATGTGTACCTACAACGGTGCCAAATACATACGCCAGCAACTCGACTCAATCATCGCGCAGAAATATCCGATAGAAGAGGTTATTGTTCAGGATGACGGCTCGAACGATGGCACGATAGAGATTGTCGAGGAATATTCAGCCCGGCATCCCTACATTCATCTTTACAGAAACGAGGTGAACAAGGGCTTCAACATGAATTTCATCACGGCTTTTCAGCGTGCAAAGACCGATTTCGTTGCCATCTCAGACCAAGACGACATCTGGTTCAGCGACAAGATTGAAAGGCAGATAGAAGCCATCGGCGACAAATATGCTGCATGCTGCACCGACCATTATCGCGACGAGAAGTATTCTGACCGATGCACATTTCGCCGTAATCCGCAGAATACTTTTGAAAGTCAGATATTTACGAGCCATGTTCCGGGACATTGTCTGCTCGTCCGCACATCGTTCCTGAAGTCGATAGACAACTGGGACAAGCACATTCCGTACGACTGGTGGATAGTTATAAATGCCCACTTCTGCGGAGGACTCGCAAAAGCCCCTTATCCCCTCAACTGGTACCGACCTTATGCCGAGAGCGTGGCAACGAAGCATCGCGCCAAGTATCAGCGTCATGCCGAGAATCCAACGTGGCAGCCCTACATCTTTGGAATGAAGGATTTCCGCCAACTTCAGAAACGCGAGTTGTGGAGCAAGTTCTACGGATACATCAACCTGCGAACCGCCACGGCAGACGACAGCCTGAGCGAGGACGAGAAACGCTCGTTCAAACTCGTTCATGAACTTACGGGATTGATGCTAAGAAAAGACATCTTCAGTCTGCTGAAACTCTGCTTTCTGTGCATGAAGCATCGCGATGTCGTTCACGGGAAAAAGCATCCTAATATCGCCGTGGCAATGCTCCGCGGATTTTTCTACCCATTCATCTGGGCATATTCTACAACAAACTTCGATTATTAAAAAATGCAATATTGCGATAGTCTGCCTTGGTTTTGGCATAAAACTAAGGTTGACTATTGTTTCCTAATTAGGTGTTATTTGTAACATACCGCTACAAACTCAATCTTTTCTGCTTAATAACATATTGTATTCTTTACGTTATTTAATCAAAAAGTAGTTTCTTTGTTGCTCGAAAAAAAGTATAATAACACCAATAAAATTATATCATGAAATTGACTAAGAGTTTCATTGGCGCAGCGCTTGTTTGCTGTGCGGTAATGACGGGCTGTTCGGAAAACAAACTGACACTTTCCGGACTTGATTCAAAGGCTTTCGAGTCGAACGTAGACGGCAAGGAAACAGGCTTGTACGTTCTTAAAAACGCTAACGGAGTTGAAGTTTGCGTTACCAACTTCGGAGGCCGAATTGTTTCGCTGATGGTTCCTGACAAGAATGGTGAGATGCGTGATGTTGTGTTGGGCTTCGACAGCATAAGCACATACCGTAATGTGCCAAGCGATTTCGGTGCATCGGTAGGACGTTACGCAAACAGAATAAACAAGGGCAAGATTGTTGTTGACGGTGACACAATACAGTTGCCTACAAACAACTTCGGACACTGTCTGCACGGCGGTCCTCAGGGCTGGCAGTACCAGATATACAAGGCAGAGCAGAAGAGCGACTCTGTTGTAGTGCTTACAATGGATTCGCCCGACGGCGACGCCAACTTCCCAGGTCACGTTGTTGCAACGGTTACATACACTCTTACTTATGACAACTGCGTTGACATCAAGTACGAGGCTACAACCGACAAGAAGACTGTCATCAACATGACAAACCATTCTTACTTCAACCTGAGCGGCGACCCTACAAAGCCTATCACAGACCACCTGCTCACAGTCAATGCCGACAACTTCACTCCAGTTGATTCGACTTACATGACAACCGGCGAGATTATTCCTGTGGCTGAAACTCCGATGGACTTCACCAAGCCAAAGGCTGTTGGTCAGGACATCGACAAGTTCGACTACGTTCAGGTAAAGAACGGCAACGGATACGACCACAACTGGGTGCTCAATACAAAGGGCGACTTCTCGCAGATTGCTGCAACTCTTTACTGTCCGTCAACTGGCATCAATGTTGATTGCTACACCGACGAACCGGGTATTCAGGTTTATTCAGGCAATTTCCTCGACGGAACGGTTACAGGAAAGAAGGGCATCGTTTACAAGCAGCGTACAGGTATCTGCCTCGAAACTCAGAAGTATCCTGATGCTCCTAACAAGCCAGAGTGGCCATCGGCATGGCTTGAGCCTGGACAGAAGTACACTTCGCACACAATGTACAAATTCAGCGTAAAATAATAAAAACGTTTAAATAACTGAAATACAAATGGCATTTTTAGATTGGTTAGTGATTGCAGCCTTTGCTGCACTGATGATTGGAATTGTTTGGTGGGTGAGCCGCCAGAAGCAGGAGAATTCCGACGATTATTTCTTGGGTGGAAAGGATGCTACATGGATAGCAATCGGTGCTTCAATCTTTGCATCGAACATTGGTTCTGAGCACCTTATCGGTCTTGCCGGCGCCGGTGCATCATCTGGTATGGCAATGGCTCACTGGGAGATTCAGGGATGGATGATTCTGATTCTGGGATGGGTGTTCGTGCCATTCTACACTCGCAGTATGGTGCTCACAATGCCTGAGTTCCTTGAGAGACGATACAACACACAGAGCCGCACTCTGCTCTCGTTCATATCTCTTATTAGTTATGTGATGACAAAGGTTGCCGTAACCGTTTATGCCGGCGGACTTGTGTTCCAGCAGGTGTTCGGAATTAAGGAACTCTGGGGAATCGACTTCTTCTGGATCTCGGCTATCGGCTTGGTGCTTATCACTGCCGTTTATACTATCGTAGGCGGTATGAAGTCTGTGCTTTACACTTCTGTGCTTCAGACTCCGATACTTCTTCTTGGTTCTCTTATCATCCTTGTTCTTGGTTTGAAGGAACTTGGCGGTTGGGACGAGATGATGCGCCTTTGCGACGTAACTCCATCATACGAGGGTGCTACAGGCACAATGATTCATTTGATGCGCGATAACTCCGACCCTCAGTATCCTTGGTTGGGTGCTCTTATCGGTTCGGCTATCATCGGTTTCTGGTACTGGTGTACCGACCAGTTCATCGTTCAGCGTGTTCTTTCAGGAAAGAACGAGACTGAGGCTCGCCGTGGTACAATCTTCGGTGCATACCTCAAGCTTCTTCCAGTGTTCTTGTTCCTTATCCCGGGTATGATTGCATTCGCTTTGCATCAGAAGACAGGCAGCTTCCTGCCAATGCTTGCAAGCGGCGCACACAATGCCGATGCTGCTTTCCCAACGCTGGTTGCCAAGTTGCTTCCTGCAGGTGTTAAGGGCTTGGTTGTTTGTGGTATCCTTGCAGCCTTGATGAGTTCTTTGGCATCATTGTTCAACTCATCTGCAATGTTGTTTACAATCGACTTCTACAAGCGTTTCAAGCCAGAGACTCCTGAGAAGAAGCTCGTTGTCATCGGTCAGATTGCAACAGTCGTTATCGTTGTCCTCGGTATCCTTTGGATTCCTGTTATGCGTAGCGTGGGCGATGTGCTCTATACTTATTTGCAGGATGTTCAGAGCGTTCTTGCTCCGGGTATCGCAGCAGCGTTCTTGCTCGGTATTGCTTGGAAGAGAACTTCAGCCCTTGGCGGTATGTGGGGATTGATTTCAGGTATGGTTGTTGGTCTTACTCGTCTTGGTGCGAAGGTTTACTACAGCAATGTTCAGGATGCTGCCGACAGCACATTCAAGTATCTGTTCTACGACCTTAACTGGCTGTTCTTCTGCGGATGGATGCTGTTGTTCTGTATCATTGTTGTGATTGTTGTCAGTTTGTGTACCGAGGCTCCTTCAGAAGAAAAAATCAAGGGCTTGGTATTCGGCACATCAACCGAGGAGCAGATTCTGGCAACTCGCAAGAGCTGGAACAAGTGGGATGTTATTCACACAATCATCATTCTTGCAATTACTGCTGCATTCTACTATTATTTCTGGTAAGTAAAAGATTAGATTTTAAATATTAAATTTTTGTAACTAATAGTCGGCGACATTGTTTTTATAACTTTGTTTTCGGCTATTAGTTATACATATTTTAAAGCAAATGTTAGAAGATTTAAAGGAAAAAGTGTTCAGAGCCAACATGGAGTTGGTTGAACAGGGCTTGGTGATATATACTTGGGGCAACGCTTCGGGTATTGACCGTGAAAAAGGACTTGTGGTTATAAAGCCAAGCGGTGTGGATTATGATGTAATGAAACCGTCGGACATGGTTGTCGTTGACCTTCAGACAGGAAAGGTTGTTGAGGGCGACTTGAACCCATCGTCAGATACTCCAACGCATCTCGAACTTTACCGCAAGTTCCCAAACATCGGCGGTGTTGTTCACACTCACTCAACATACGCTACTGCGTGGGCACAGGCAGGTAAGGCTATCCCGAATATCGGTACAACTCATGCCGACTATTTCTACAAGGATATTCCTTGCACCGATGCAATGGTTGAGTCGGAGATGCCTGAGTATGAGTTGGAGACAGGAAAGATTATCGTGCGCAAGTTCGAGGAACTGGGCATCAATCCCGACCACACTCCTGCGGTACTCGTAAAGAATCACGGTCCGTTCTCGTGGGGCAAGAATCCGTCAAACGCGGTGTACAATGCCAAGGTAATGGAGCAGTGCGCCAAGATGGCGTTCATCTCATTCTCCGTTAATCCGCAGACAACAATGAATCCTCTTCTTGTCGAGAAGCATTACATGCGCAAGCATGGTCCTAATGCTTATTACGGACAAAAGAAGAAGTAAATTGAATTCATAATTGACAATTCACAATTGACAATTCATAATTCATAATTCATAATTCATAATTGATAATTTTTAATTTGTAGATGCGATGAAAACTGCCAATGTTGTAAAGGACAAAAGTTTAGCCTTTGGAGTACGTATTGTAAGAATGGTTAGACATTTGTTAAAAGATTCAACTTATGCAGAACATCCCATTTTTGCGCAAATTTTGAAGAGTGGCACAAGTATTGGTGCTAATATACGAGAGGCTGAACATGCCGAAAGTATAGATGATTTTAAGCATAAGTTGAAGATTGCGCTTAAAGAAGCTAACGAGACATTGTATTGGTTGGAGATATTATTTCGGTCAAATTATGTTTCTGAAAAGGAATATGAAAGTATGATTTGTGATTGTACAGAAATCAATAAGATTCTTGTTTCGATAATTAACACGCTAAATAAAAAAAGTAAATAATAACTTCATGATTTATATATTGCAAATTCATTATGAATTGTGAATTATGAATTATGAATTAAAAAGGAAAAGACATGTTTGACAATTTTGAAATTTGGTGGGTAACTGGTGCACAGTTGCTTTATGGAGGTGACGCAGTAGTAGCTGTAGACGCACACTCTAAGGAGATGGTAGAAGGTCTTAACAACTCAGGAAACATTCCTGTAAAGGTTGTTTACAAAGGCACAGCAAACTCTTCTAAGGAAGTTGAGGCCGTAATGAAGGCTGCCAACAACGAAGAGAAGTGTATCGGTATCATTACATGGATGCACACCTTCTCTCCTGCTAAGATGTGGATTAAGGGTCTTCAGCAGCTGAAGAAGCCTTTGCTTCACTTCCACACTCAGTATAACGAGGAGATTCCTTGGGATACTATGGACATGGACTTCATGAACCTTAACCAGAGTGCTCACGGCGATATCGAGTTCGGACACATCTGCACACGCATGAGAATTGCGCGCAAGGTGGTTGTAGGCCACTGGAAGAGCGAAGAGGCACAGAAGAAGATTGCCGTTTGGGCTCGCGTATGTGCTGCCGTTGCCGATGCTCACGACGTTCGTTGTCTGATGTTCGGTCTTAACATGAACAACGTTGCCGTAACCGATGGCGACCGCGTTGAGTTTGAGCAGCGTCTTGGCTATCATGTTGACTACTATCCTGTATCTTCGTTGATGGATTACTTCAAGAAGGTAACAGATGCCGAGGTTGACGCTCTTGTTGAGGAGTACAAGAAAGAATACACAATAAAGATTGACGAGTCTGGCGAAGAGGTTTACTGGGAGAAGGTAAGAAACGCTGCCAAGGCTGAAATCGCTATCCGCCGCGTGCTGAAGGACGAGAACGCAACAGCCTTCACTACTAACTTCGACGACCTTGGCGATGCCGACATCAACGACCCTAACTTCTGCGGATTCGACCAGATTCCGGGTCTTGCATCACAGCGTCTGATGGCCGAGGGTATCGGCTTCGGTGCCGAGGGCGACTGGAAGACTGCTTGTCTGTACCGTTCACTCTGGGTTATGAATCAGGGCATGTCAACAGGCTGCTCATTCCTCGAGGACTACACCCTTAACTTCGCTAACGGTCAGACATCAATCCTACAGAGCCACATGCTCGAGGTTACTCCGCTTATCGCTACCGACAAGCCAAAGTTGGAGGTTCACTTCCTTGGCATCGGTATCCGCAAGCAGCAGACTGCCCGTCTGGTGTTCACATCAAAGACTGGCGCAGGTACAAAGGCTACAGTTGTTGACCTTGGCAACCGCTTCCGCCTTATCACTCAGGATGTTGAGTGTATTGAGCCAAAGCCAATGCCAAAGCTTCCTGTTGCATCTGCTCTCTGGGTTCCACAGCCAACATTCGAGATTGGCGCAGGCGCATGGATTCTTGCCGGCGGTACTCACCACAGCGCATTCTCATACGCTATCGACGCAGAGTACTGGGCTGACTTCGCCGAGATTCTTGGCATTGAGTGTATCAGCATCAACAAGGATACTACAATCGAGAACTTCAAGAAGGAACTTCGCACAAACGAGGTTTACTATATGCTTAACAAAGCACTCTGCTAAACTATGGATGCAAAGGAGTTAATACAATCAGGTAAAGCCATTCTCGGAATCGAGTTTGGCTCTACCCGTATAAAGGCGGTGCTCATAGACGATGCGCACAAGCCAATAGCACAGGGCAGCCACACTTGGGAGAACCAACTTGTCGACGGCTTGTGGACATACAGCCTCGATGCTATCTGGGGCGGCTTGCAGGATTGCTATTCAGACCTTCGTGCCAATGTGCAGAAGCAGTATGGCGTTGAGATTAAGTCGCTCGCATCTATCGGCATCAGTGCCATGATGCACGGCTACATGGCTTTCAATGCAAAGAACGAGTTGCTCGTGCCTTTCCGCACATGGAGAAACACCAATACGGGCAAGGCTGCCGCTGAATTGTCTGAACTGTTCAAGTTCAACATTCCGTTGCGCTGGAGCATCTCGCATCTTTACCAGTGCATTCTCAACGGCGATGCTCATGTTAAGGACATCACCTTCCAGACAACTCTTGCCGGCTATATCCACTGGATGCTCACAGGCGAGAAGGTGCTTGGCATTGGCGATGCGTCGGGTATGATTCCTGTCGATTCGACAACCAACACATATTGTGCCGATATGGTTGAGAAGTTCGACAAACTGGTTGCTCCGAAGGGCTACGGTTGGAAACTTCTCGACATCTTCCCTAAGGTGCTTGTGGCTGGCGAGGATGCCGGCAAGCTTACAGCCGAGGGCGCAGCAAAGCTCGATGTGTCGGGCAACTTGCAGGCAGGTATTCCGCTCTGTCCTCCTGAGGGCGATGCTGGCACAGGCATGGTTGCAACAAACGCCGTTAAGCAGCGCACCGGAAACGTATCTGCCGGAACATCATCATTCTCTATGATTGTTCTTGAGAAGGCTCTCTCTAAGGCTTACGAGCCGATTGATATGGTTACGACTCCCGACGGAAGTCCTGTGGCAATGGTTCACTGTAACAACTGTACATCTGATATCAACGCGTGGGTAAACATCTTCAAGGAGTTTGAGGAGCTGATGGGCATTCCTGTTGATATGGACGTGCTCTACGGCAAGCTATACAACAAGGCTCTCGAGGGCGATGCCGACTGCGGTGGCTTGCTTGCCTACAATTACGTTTCGGGCGAGCCTATCACGGGGCTTGCCGAGGGTAGACCGATGTTCGTTCGTTCTGCCAACGACAAGTTCAATCTGGCTAACTTCATGCGTGCTAACCTTTATGCAACCATCGGTGTGCTTAAGATTGGAAACGATATTTTGCTGAAGGAAGAGAAGGTTAAGATTGACCGCATCACTGGTCATGGCGGATTGTTCAAGACTGCCGGCGTTGGCCAGCGTATTCTTGCTGCTGCCATCAACTCGCCAATCTCTGTTATGGAGACAGCAGGCGAGGGCGGTGCATGGGGTATCGCGCTTTTGGCATCATATCTTGTAAACAACGCTAAGAACGAGAATCTTGCCGACTTCCTCGAAAATACAGTCTTTGCAGGCGAAACAGGCGTTGAGATTGCGCCTACTGCCGAGGATGTTGAAGGATTTAACAAGTATATTGCAACATACAAGGCCGGTCTTGCCATTGAGCAGGCAGCCGTTGCAAACAAGCAGTAATAGTTTTTTAGTTTTTGTTTTTGAAAGGGCGGCTTCTGTTTTCAGACGGCTGCCCTTTCTCTGTTTTTATTGCCATGGTTTGGATAGTTTTTTGTAGTTTTGTATCGCTAAACTGATATTACTGAAAACAATTGCAATGCAATATCTTGTAAAGAAACTGAACATAAGTAACTTAGCCTGCCTATATGCGGTTTTCGTGGTGTTGATGTTTTCTGCCTGCGATTTCCGAAGAATGACCGAACAGTTGGATACCATTAGTAAGATTTCCGACACCAATGCCGATTCGGCTTGTTCTCTCCTAAAAAAATACGAGTCTGAAGTGCCAAACTGGGGAAAAGGAGACAGAATGCATTACGAACTTATAAAGATGAAGATTGAAAACAAGCAGAATGTAGTTTTCACTTCCGATTCGCTGATAAAGCAGATTGTTGATTATTACAAGGACAACGGCTCGCCAAACGAGCAGATGCTTGCATATTATCTGCTTGGCAGGGTATATTATCACATGGGTGAAGCGCCACAGGCATTGCAGGCTTATTACGATGCTCTGGAGAAAGCCGACACAACAAGAGCAGACTGCGATATTTGGGGCATTGCGGTTGTGTATTCACAAATGTCGGAAATATTCCATCAGCAAAACCTACCTAACGATGAAATTTGGGCATTGAAAAACTATTGTAAATATACTAAAATCGTAAAAACGCCTACAGATTATGCTATTGCTAAAAGTTTTTTTGTTGCGCCTTATTTTTTGTTGGAAAAAAATGATACTGTTTTGCATATAATTAAAACATATAACGAGGAATTGCAGCAACTTGGCGATACAGGTATGGCTGTACGGCTGAATCCAACAGCTATATATGTTTATACAAAACGCAAACAATTAGATAAGGCAGAACAGTTGATAAGGAACTTTGAAGAAAAATCAGGTTTGTTTGATGAAAAAGGAAATATAGATAAAGAATATAGATTTTATTATTATATAAAAGGATATTATGAATTGGCTGCGAATAATATTGATTCTGCCGAATATTATTTTAGAGAAGCTATAAAATATGGCTATGCGTATGATTCTTATAACGGGATGATTGCAATTTATAGAGAGAAACGAAATGTTGATTCTATTGCACATTATTCACTTTTAATGGATAATGGAATAGATTCTGTGCGTAAACAAATACGTATAGATGCAATTCATCGCATGGCATCGCTATATAATTATTCGCGAAATCAGAAGATAGCCGAGCAAGAGTCGCAGAAAGCCCATAACGCTCAAGTTATTATTATACTGATTCTTTCGCTTGGCGTGTTTGGCAGTCTTTTTGTATTTCAGTTGTATTATTCATACAAAAGAAAGAAGCAGAACGAGATTGACAAACTCGGCTATGCTCTGTCTTCGGCTAAACGTGAATATCAGAATATTCAGGATGAGTTGCAAAAACTAAAGAACAGCAATGTTGAAAGACTGATAGAGGAGAAAGAACGAAAGGGAAAGGAACTGAAGCAGACAATCGAAAGCATTGCCAGCGAGGGCAAAATGTCGGCTGCCACAAACGGGCTCGAAGAGTTTGCTAAAAGTGAAATTGTGGGCGAGTTCGTGGCTAAAAAGAGTTTCTGTGCCGATAGTAAGAAGCCGACAAAGGCAGAGTGGAAGGCTCTCGAAACACAGTTCCGTAAAGATATGCCTATGGCGTATAATATGCTTGCCAACGAAAAGAAACTGTCGCCTCTCGAACTGCATGTGTGCATATTGCTTATCCTCGATTTTGAGGATGGTATAATTGCCAGCATCACCGAATCATTGCCGCAGACAGTTTCTAATGCAAAGGCAAGGGCAAACAAGAAAATCTTTAACGAGAGCGGTGCGCAAACCCTAAAATACAGGCTTATGCAACTTATCGGCGCATTTTGAAAAAGTTAGTAAATAAACCGTTGTAACGGCTTGAAATATAAGAAGTAGGTGTGGTTTTATGCAGATTTTGATTTACTTTGATTTAAAATTTGTGTAACTGTCTGAAAATCAGGGAAGGTAACGCGGAGTTATCATCATTTTGATTTACTTTGATTTAAAATTCGACCTCCCCAAATTGCCTGCCTTTGCAAAACTATCCATAATTTTGTAGCGTAAACAAAAACAGGTAAGAAATGATGTTAAGTAGATTTTTTGTATTGTGGGTATGTTGCTTATTGTGTTGCAGCACTTTTGCCCAGATAGAAGTAAAGGTTGGAATAAATGCCGAGAGAACAGACAATTACTCGAATAATACTTCTCGCTTTTCTCCATCAATAGGAGTTTCTTACGACATATTGTTGAGTAAGCACTGGAAACTCCGTCCTTCACTAATGTTGTCAGAAATCGGAGAAAAACTTATAAAGAAGGAAATATACGATATCTCCAGTGGATACACTTACCTTTATGGTATCGAAATTCCAGCCGATTTTGTATTTTCTTTTAGCTCTGAAAGAGAAAACACGTTCTATCTAAATGCGGGTCCATATTATCGTTACAACTTGTGGGGATGGGAAAAGATTAAATACAATAAGAACGAGAATCTTTCGATGTCTGTTTTTAATGACCTTGGAGGCTATTATCACTCAAACTTTGGATTGAGTATCGGTCTTGGTTATGTTCTGAAGAATTTTGATTTTAATCTAAATTTTGAAAGAAGTCTGACGTATATTGATAAAGCTGACAATCATTATTCGCAGGCATACAGACTAAGTGTTGGCTACAGATTTTAAATTTTAGCATCAAAAACAACCTCTCAAACAAAGCGACAATACAGTAGAAGACAAGGGAGACGCAACAGAAAACTTGTCTTCTACTTTTATAAATTAAACGTCGTTTGATTAATGGTTGTTCATAAATGAAAGTATTGTAACGAAAGCTAGCTGTTATATAATGTTAGACCTTGACTGAAAATAAAACAAGGAGCAATGCCCGAAGCTTTTATATTGTAATACCACTACTGTCCAAAGAAATTTTCCCATAAGGTTAGCTGACCATCATCGGAGTCATTCTGAAGACGTTTGGGTTTAACAAATAGCTCGCCTAAGGGCTTCCTCTCAAAGAGTACTTTCCCGATGGCAGCAGATAAAATATAAAAATCTTGATCAACATGATACACTTTCTTAGCAATGGCAAGCAGCAGATAGTCGCAGATGGCAATCCAAATCTGCGAGAATACTGCATTCTTACTCGTTCCGTAGAACGACTTGATGTGCAGTCGCTGCTTAATCCATTTGAAGAAACATTCCACCTGCCAGCGTTCTCTATAGAGCTCTGCAATGGTCAGGTAGGAGTGAGTGAAATCGTTTGTCAA